>JAYVXS010000248.1:0-3872 GCA_043784965.1 Bdellovibrionales bacterium | reverse complement strand
GAATCAAGGAGCAACAACTTGATCTTTTCGCTGATCGTACTAGTTGCCATAACTGGTGGCCCAATCAATTCCGTTTAATGCTCTCCGGGCTTGCTTATGTCTTGCTTGAAACGATTCGGCGAGAGAATCTATAAGGTACTGAGTTAGCACAAGCCACCGTCGGCACGATTAGATTAAAGCTTTTAAAAATTGGTGCTGTAATTATCAGAAATACTCGCCGCATAAAGGTGCTGCTTTCAAGCCACTATCCTTACCAAGATCTATTCAGAAAACTCGCACAGAGTTTAATCGGCACAGCTTGAAAATAACCAGAATCCCAATAGATAAAAGTTGGGGAAAGGTCGACGTGTATTCAAAATCTGAAAAAGTCCAAAAAACTTCAATTTTTTCTCAAAAAATATTCGAATTTTTTAGGCTAAAAAATTTTCATCAAAAAAATCTAGATGACGCGACTCTGATGAAATATCCGGGCTAGGAGGTCTCCATGACCAAAAAATTCGGGTTCTCACAGAAAATCCGCCACAAAAGCTCAGGCCTACGAGCTCACATTTTATCAATGTCGATTTCAAGTATTGGCACCGTCTATACAGTGACTGTCGCCGGAGTCACACTCATTGTACTTGAGCAAGACCTTGAACCTTACTGAAGATGAGTTAAAAGACCTCATGTCGTGTATTGTCGTATTTTAGTTGTGTCCGGCTTTGTCGTATGTTATGATGGCCTCATGAGCTTGACCGCGAAGTTTCAAGGCACCTCGTACAACATCCAAATCACCGATCACGCCCATGTGCGCATGACTGAACGCCAAGTATCGACTCGTCTACTTGTGACCATCATCGAGACTGGCGAGGTAAAACCTAAACCACAACAAGCTAATGCTTTTTGGGTTTTTACGGGTCTCGCTCACCGCACCGACAATTTTGTTTGCGTCTCTTTGGTCATAGAGGCCGCAAACCTTGTGATTAAAACTGTATTGATTAACTGGAGGCCAATATGAACTTTTCTTACGATAAAAAAGCCGACTCCTTCGCTCTCGTTATAAATCCGGGCGGCGGAGTCGTCAGAGACGAAGAAGTCGCTCCGAATGTCTTTATTGGCTATGCTAAAGATGGCTCCGTCACTGAAATTCAAATCACAGATGTTTCACAAATGGAAAACCCTTGGCTTAACTTGCAAGCGGCGGCGGCGATTCTTGGCATATCAGAGCGCACCCTGCAACGGCGCATAGAAGAAGGCATCGTCAAGCCTAAAAAAGTTGGCAGAGAATACCAACTCACCCCAACGGACCTTGAAAAACTCAAAAAAGCCGATTGATTGCTCCACACGAAGTGGAGCAATTTATAGCTGATTCAAAAAATATCTGTCCTTTGCTCAAGAACTTTGAAACCATTAAAAGGTTCTTCTAGGTCTTCTTGCCCCGTCCTTCTCTCCTTGGGAAGCTGAGCAAGGAGGCCTTTTTTAATATCTCAATATTTAGGAGTAAAACTTTTGAGTAACTCAGAGCCCACAGACAATAAAATTTCGATGCTGCTCAAAGCTCTTGGTGGGGATTTCTCTAAAGTGAAATGTGTTCTCTGCGGCGAACTTGAGTTTCTGATTCCGGTGGATGTGCCATTCGATGAAGTTTAATGCCGCAAACTATCATTGCGACAAATGCGATGAGGTCACTACAAACACGCACGATCCAGAACCAAGGGTCGATCTATAAATTGAAAGTTCACCGCTCGTCGAACTCTTTCTCACTTTTCTTTCTTTTTTGCCGGCTTCACGCCATCAGGCTCACGAGTTGGTCCATAAAAACCTATTCCTTCGCTTTTATAGTAACTGCCATTAGGCGAGGCGGAAAAGCTTTGAATATCCAAGTCCAACTTATACTTATCTCGTCGAGTCAGTTTTTTAATTACATGAACTAATTTCTCGAAAGATTCGGGATCGCTTTTCATTACATCAACATAAAAATAAGAATCTCTAGGACCATCTTTTGTCTGCAACTTTAACTCAAAATTCTCTTGGCCAGGCATAATGTTCAAAATCTTAACATCTTCCAGCTCGCGACCATCATATAAGTGTTAATGGCAACGCAGGCGCTAAATAAAAATCTACTACTTTTGGAATTCTTAAAGCATTCAGAAGGTTCTGAGTTTAAATTTTCAGAAAATTTTTGTCGGAATTTTCAAAAAAATATTTTTGACGAATAATCCTATCGATATTTGAAGCGGCAAGAAATTGAAATCTATATTCTCGAGTAGCAAAAATCCTCCTCGAAAATCGTATCGTAATCAAATGGCTACGGTCGGATAAAATTATAGATATCTGAAGCGCGCTTAGTGTCGTTTTAAAAAAATATCGTGCGAAAAACTTCTCTCAAACATCATCTCATAGTTACTTTTCTCTAAGCCGAGCAAAAATTAGACTAGTGAAAAAATGACTGAAAGGTTCGCGAATCTTTACCCAGGGTAACCTGAAGCCATTCAATCACTTCTGGATCCGGATTTCCCACCGCAATTAAGCCGTTGACCACTCTTTCTACATCAATACCATGAACGGACTCCCACAAGCCAAACTCCATTCTTGCAATGTGTAAGCGAACTGCCTCAAGGATGACATCTTTATAGTCGGGTCTCAGTGTTCGATGCACGTGAGGTATCAACAAAATATGCTTATTACTGTCGCTGACCATTTGGTCGGCATACCAACTAAAATCATCTACTGGCATTTCTAAATATCTAATAAGGTTCTTCAAGGTCGAAGACGCGGTACTTAAACTTTCGAAATAAGAATACTTATCAATATTTTTTGAAGGATGCATTTCAATAAATGTGATCAAGCTGATGATGCCGTTTTGACGAAAATCCGTTGTTCGATTTTTTTCCCAAGAACCTACCGATCCGCCTCCAAAATCGATGAGTAAGCGATCATATTCCTCAATAAGCTTAGTACCGTGATCTAAAAGAAGAGTCGTTGGAAGTTCTTTGAATTTGCTAAGAACTTCTTGAAAGTTCAAATGTTGATTTGGTCGGGCTATTTTGGAGCAGATTAAAATCGAGTCAATCAGATTTCGCTTCTCGGGATTGCCCATAGTTATCAGCTCATTTATGAAAAACATCTTATCGTCAATTTTATTAACTTTTTCGAGGTCTTCAATTGAATTTAACCTGCGTCGAATTGCGCGCATATACTTTGGATTCAACAGGAAACTTACGAAATGGCTTGTATCATGAAGGCCATCCAACAAAGGAAATCGCCCATTTTTCATGGCCATTAAAACGATACGATTAGGCAAATTAAAACCGTCACGTGAATTATAAATTCGAAAGCCACTTTCGACCGGCCAAGGATCAATTCCGGGCACTACAAAAAGAAATTCTTTTTTCTTGTCGACTTCACGGACAAACACCACAGCTGGTAGAAGTCTTTCTATCGTTGGAACCTTCATAAGATTCAAGGCTCGAATGAAATTTTTAACGAATATTTCATAATTGGGAAACGCAAAGACACCGTTTATTTTACGATACCCTAAAATTGAAAGAGCTTTTATTTTTTTTGAGCCCATCGTTTTATCTGGCGAATAGGCGGCGTATACTTCATTTGAATTATATGACCAGGATTTTCGTACGGCCTCCTGGTAATCATCTGAATGATAAATATCACTATAACTTGATATAAATAAATCGCGACAAGAAGTATCGGCGATGGCGTCGATAGCTACGATCAAAAACGAGAGGATTGAACTTTACGAGAAGACCTACTGCGCTCGAGGAGAAATGGAGAATCGAATCAAGGAGCAACAACTTGATCTTTTCGCTGATCGTACTAGTTGCCATAACTGGTGGCCCAATCAATTCCGTTTAATGCTCTCCGGGCTTGCTTAT
>JAYVXS010000247.1:0-3886 GCA_043784965.1 Bdellovibrionales bacterium | reverse complement strand
AAAACTACTGAGCCCTCTGCAAAACTAAAAAAAGACAGTGTAGTTCTTTCGTACGGAATGAACCGATGTGCCGGTTGTGGTTCGCGGGTCGTGATTACCAGAGGTATGAATTGGAAAATAGAAGTCCTGGTAACGGCGGAGCAGTCCGTATCATTTGGCCAGGCAAGCTTCGTCAGTTTCCATAAACAAGAACAGCCTAAGAGTAACTGCCGTCTGCCTACTGGCATTTCGTTTTCAATAAACCGATAATTGGATTGGCACCCAGGCTTGATAAGTCAACATGCGTAATTTCTGTCGGCTGCGGATTCAATAATGGGGATGGATTTGTATCGTTATGCAAATTTAGAGTGACATCTAAGCTTGGCCTTAAGCTTTTTACTTGGGACATCAGCTCAAGCACTTGGTCAATCGGAACCAAATTGTCTTGCACCTGATAAATCAGTATTAATTTATTAGCTTTAAATCTTGAAATAAAGAAAGAAGGCGACATGCCTTGCAAAATCGAAATAGAATTGCCAAACACTTTTGTTATAATATAGTTTGTCACTGGGTAATTAACATAAGTCTTTGTTAAAATTGTAGGCCCCGCCATCGAAATAACACAATTAAAATTAAACGTATTGGTTGCATTCGTTGCTTGATAAAGTGCTAAATGCCCGCCTGCAGAACCTCCTGCAATACTGATTTTATTCACATCAATATTGACCGACGCGGCTTTGCTAGTGAACATCGTGACAAAACTTTGAACATCGTTCATTCCAACTTGATAAGAAGTGGCCGGCAGTCTTGCCATTGGGTAATCATCAAGATAAGAATAAGAGGTCGCCAAGGAGTATTCAACAGAGACGACAACTATTCCTGATTTTGCGATGGCCCGCAGAAGCTCGACATCTGAAGTGCGATTGCCGCCCGTCCAGCCCCCGCCGTGAATCCAAATTAAGGCTGGCATCTTTGGTCTGGTTTGCCAATCTGAAGGAAAATATAAATCAAACAGCTGCGTGCCGTTTTGTACCGTATAAGGTTCATTTAATTTTTCAGAAAAAGCTACATTTGGATTTGAATTGAATATCACAATCGAAGTCGACGGACCAAAAGCTGCTGCATAAGTACTGGATTTATCAACGGCTGAACCTGAATCGATTGAAATTGTAAAGACACCATCGCCTGAGCATCTTGAAATCGAAACGTTTCTGTATGTGTTTCCCGACCCCGTCACAGTTTTTTGACAGCCGGTGACCCCAGAGCCTTCGATAGACACTTGATCTGGATTCAATAGAATATTTTCTGCATTCGTATACCGAATCGGAAAATTAAAAACAGAATCGACAGTCCCACTGCCATGAACTGGTGTGCCAATGTAGACATTCGGCCCTGATTTTTCGGAACAGGTGATTTTACCGTCTTTCCAACATTTTGATAGATAATTTCCCATGGCTTGAACAAGATGCATATTGAAAATACAAGCTGTGCCACTTGCAGTAAACTCAGGGCTGCAGCTGGTGGCCAAACACTGAGCCCAAGCCGATCCATTTGCTGAACAAGTTTGTGACCCCGCGCCATTAGCGACGTCACAACTATTTGTCGACTGTGGCACACATATCTGAGCCACGCAGCTGGTTCCATTGAAATATTTATTCGCTGAACATGCATTACATGCCGAATAATTACTTGCTCCGTTGGCGCAGGTCGAAGCCACGACTGGGGCGCAAGTATTACCAGAAACCGTATACCCCGTTGTACAACTTGTAACCTGACACGCGTTCCAAGCCGAGCCATTTGCTTGGCAAGCTTGCGACCCAGCACCGTAGGCGATATCACAGCTTTTTGTCGACTGTGGCACACAGATCTGAGCCACGCAGCTAGTTCCATTAAAATAGGTATTTGCTGAACACGCATTACATGTCGGATAATTACTAGCTCCGTTGGTGCAGCCTGAAGCCACGACCGCGGCGCAAGCATTGCCAGAACGCGCATACCCCGTTAAACAACTTGCAACCAGACACGTGTTCCAAGCCGAGCCATCCGCTTGACAAAGCTGAGAACCCAAACCATTCGCCACAGTACAACTTCTTGATTTTTTAGGAGTGCACAAAGTGGTCGGAATCGTGGTTAAGCTTGAATTTGAATTTTGCTGTGCCTCATAATTTGATTTAAAACCTTGCGTGCATCCGCAAAAGAAAAAAGCACTTAATACGAAGATTTCAATGTGCTTCATTTTAACCTACTTTATTTAGATTTATTTTTTTCACGAACAGACTTTAAACAATCATTCACAGCTTTTGGTAAATCATTAAAAAAACTATTTTTTCTAAAGACCAATTCGGAAATCTGGTTTGTTTGACCAACTTGAACTAAATAGTTTTTAAGTCTTAAAATGGGCCCAGCCACTCGGTGTGATATAAATAATGAAACCAAACTGATGAAGAAAATAATCATAAAAAACGTAACAGATGTAAATAGGATAAACTGATCTTCTTGAAATTGTATAAACTGATGATAAGTATGATCTTGTGGTAAGCCTGCGGCACGCCCCATCTCATGCAGTTTTGAAAATAAAAAATAATTCTGAAAAATCAAAGCTAAAAAAGCAGAAACTAGAATAAAAATATTTAAAGCAATGAGGCTTAATTGAAACCGAGGGTAAATAAAAATACTATTAAAAGACCTTTTTTTTTCATCAAGCATTGAAGTTCCCCTGGTGTCCCAAAACAGAACAGTTTATTCGACAGCAGCCTTTTATACATCGGCAATTTGAAGACCAGCCTCAAGTGAACTTATTGCTTTTAATTTGACTGTGTAGCTACAAGCGCGAGCAATGTATTTTTTTGCCTTTTGCTCAATGAATTCAAGTTCTTTTGATTTCTTAAATTCACCATTTGGATACAGAAATACCGTTGGGTGAATTGCGAAGGTCACCGCGAACACTTCCGCATAATGTTGGGTCATTTCAATTTTTCCGTTTTCAATGGCGCTGAGGTGGGATTCACGGATGCCAGTCACATCTTCGACCTCTTTTAGAGTCATGCCTAAGCCTTTTCGAAAGGTGCGTACCGTTTCATTTGATGTGACTTCGCTAGCGCCAAGTTCCTGAAGTAATTTTTTAAATGACGGCATAAATCCTCCTCATTTTCGATAATTGTGAGTTGCAGTGATCCTCACAACCATGACAATCAAACGTTTATTCTCAACACGATAAATGATCCGGCCCCGAAGCGAAAAGCATGCGGAGCGAAGACGCGTCCACTCAGCTTCAAGGGGGTGGTCGTTCCAATAATTGATTTGCACGCGATCAAGACCGTAAGATTCGATCTGATCCACCCACTTAAAAAGAGCTTACAGATCATCTTTAGTCAGAGTGCCATCAGATAGCTGTTTTTGAATCTCGGACTTTACATGCGACTCATAGTCAACTTTCCAAGCCATTCACACTCCCTCCCCTAAACATAACTTACATATTTATGTAAGTCAAGAGGTTAAAATTTATGGTTACATTTCAAAGGATAAGCAGTTCGAGATTCGATGAAAGTTCTCTAAAACTGGGCCATTGAAAACTGGGCGTTAGTTTAATCAAAAAGCGATTCTACCAACCAGTTTTTTAATTTTAAAAGTTATTTTTCGAATGAGAAATGCAGAGCTTTGCATTTTTGATATTCAGAGAAAAGAAATCCCTCCCGAATGTTTGGTATCTGAACAATCAAACAAGAGGGGTTTCTATGAACGAATTAGTATTCGGCAAATTAGTTGATGAGCTTAAGCTCAGAGGTCGATCAGAAGGCACTATTTCTAGTTATAAGACAGAGGTCTTACGATTTGTAAAAGATTTTGCAAGACCATTGGATGAGTTGTCGATTCAAGACATCAAAGTCTACCAGTTAAAATTGATTGA
>JAYVXS010000246.1:0-3892 GCA_043784965.1 Bdellovibrionales bacterium | reverse complement strand
AAAATATTGACTATGAGATTTTTGAAAGCTACATCGTACCTTACGCCGAAAAAGCGTTATCCCAAGCAGAAAAACTGCAATTTACCTGAAACATACCGCACCCCAAACCAATTCTTTTTAGTGCGGTTCAGCTTGCGCTGGGCCGCTATCATTGAATAAAAGCCTGCGCGATTTCAGTCACCAATTTTCGTCGAAAAAAATCAACAAGCAGTGCAATTACTGGGCTACCAAAAATTGAAATGCTCGCAATTCTTTACGGCTCGCGGAAAAATTTTGCTCTTCAGAAGACTCAGAAACGATTAAACTGCAGAGCGAGAAACTTCTTTCGCGGTAGCACGAGTGAACAAAATCAAATTTCTCTGAAGCCGATTTTGGTTTCGCTCGACAACTCTTTTTAATCAGGCCATTTTTTCAAATCCAGGGACAAATTTCGAGAGTGCTCGGTATCGTACTGGCATTTATTCATCCACGTTTTGGCGGATCGGGCGATTGGGCCTGCGTATTCTCGAGTTTTTGTCTGGCTCAAAATCTTGAACGGCCGGCAGCCCGGGTTACGGGGTCTCGCAAAGCTAAATCCGCCGCTTCAAAAGTGCCAGCTAAGCTGACCGCTCGAATCCAGGGACAAAGTCACAGATCCGAACAAGGTCGCCGAGTTCCCCAAGTCCAACGCTGAAATTAATTTTGGTTCCCCGTCCTACGGCTTCAAAACGAATGTCGTCGCGATAGCGATCTCAGCTTCAGAGAAATTAATTTATTGACCAAACTTAAAATCTCGCTGAAAGTTAGATGGAAATGATGCATATTTTTTACTCATTCGTTTCAATTCTTTTCGTTTCGAGTACAGCCGTGGCTACCTGTGGAATTCCGAATCTTTACCATATTGTAAAGCCTCTAGGTTTTGCTGACGATTCGCGTTTTGCATATGAATGGACCGATAAGACGTGTGCTTGTAAAGGTCAGACTTGTCAGGATGATTTTGCCAATAAATGTGATCCTAGGGGTTACATTTTGCAAAACTTAGCCAATGACAAGACCGAAAGCTTTGCCCATGAATCAGATTTGAAGAAGAGGATTAAATTCATTGAGTTGAAGAAATCTAAATTTCCAATACACGACGACGGCGATTTTATTGATTCGAAAGTCACCTGTCAGGTCAATTTAAAAGATCAAAATCAAGATGATAATTGGCGCGCAATATTGATCTCTAAAAAGCTGGGCACAAAGGTAATCGGCCACACGAAACTTGCTACCCAATTGGGGAACACAATTGAAATCGAAGGGTATTTTCGCTCGCCAATAGGGAGCAAAATCGCAGTTCTTGCAGTTGCAAACTCTTACGAAGGAGATTGCGAGTGGGGTCAGCGACAAATAATTTTCGGCGCTGATCTGAAAACAGGATTTAGCAAAAAATTGAAAATTGAACCCAATCAATGTTCACTTAAGTAGGCTTCAAATTTACTTGATTTTGGAGTAGATGCGCTCATGAAGAGCGCACTATTCGCGATCAAAACAAAAAACGTATTTTTATTTACCAGATCAACAAAGCATAGGAGCTATCAGAAAACCCATTTTTTTATTCACTTAGGTTTCAACCTTAATTTTCAGGTCCCAAGCCTTTTACATTGTATGTCGCAATCGTCAAAATACGCCTAAGATTTCCGGCATATCTAGAGCCAATCTCTTTACTTAACCCAGCAAGCTCAAACGAAGCAGAAAGATCTGCTTCAATCTTTTTGACTAACTTTTTAAACTCTCTCTGCGAACCTGGCTCATCTGCAAAACGAAGAACGATTTTCTCAATGCCGCTTGTAAATCCCCTCAAGTGGCACCACTCATTAAGATTGACGCTGTATTCAGCCGACGGCAAAAGCCTCGGATCATTTACAAGCTGAATAAAGTGAGCTTCGTATTCCGCAAGAGTGTGGTCGATCAGCTCCGCAAATAAATGGCCACTCGTCATTTTGCAAGTATCTAAATTCGGCATACCCCGTCTGATCGCTTGATTGACATGAACAATTTCATGCTCAACGATTGATTTAAACGCAGCTTTTTTCGACATAGACTTTCCTGGCACAATGATGAGCGGAGGCGCCCTTCTTCCAAGCAACAGTAACTCTGAAGAGGCCACGGCGTCGCAAAAAGGGGCCACTCTACTCAACCATTTCCGATTGACGAACGCGATAAGGTAATCTTTTTCAAAATGGATTGAGCTTACGAGGTCTAATCGATAGATCTCAGAATTTTCATTAGAAAGTTGATTTTTAATTTGATTGAAATAAAAAATAAATTCGTCGGCTTGATAGCGATATTCTTTATATGAACTCGCTTTAGGAGTCAGACTTTTTATCAGACGATGCGCTTTTTTCTGGTCAGCCGTAGTGATAGACATTTAAAGAGTATCTCGAAAAAAAAACTTGTCTGCAAATAAAATGGGAGGCCCATTACGAATAGGCCTCCTTAGTTGATAGTCTAGTAGGATTCGTTAATTTCACCTAAGATAGCTCGAGCTTTCTCTCGTGCTTCATTTTCAAACTGATTCTGAACTTGCAACACAAGTTCGTCAGAAATATTTGCATCCTTCAGCTTCTGAATTGTTACATCAAGCCGAGAAAGTGACTGATCTGGATTTATCGGTGGAGCTTGAGCGGTGACAGGTTCAGCACCTGAAACATTTTCAGCTCTTTCTTTTGCTTGTCGGTCCAACATTTCTTTTTTAGAAGCCGATACACTACCATGTGAACATTTCGCAATTTTCGCAACTTCTCGAAAACTTAATCCAGCAGTGAGGAGCGATTGTATTAAAATATCGTTTCTCTTTCGAAGTCGTCCAAGGCGCTTTCCTTTTGCGCGAGCATTTCTTAATCCCGCCAAAACACGCTCCCGAATTAATTCTCTCTCAAGTTGGGCCAGCGCACCTAAAATTGTAAAGAGTGCCATCCCCATAGGGGAATTCGTGTCTAAGGCCTCCGTGATTGAATGAAAACGGACACCTTTGTCCTTGAATTTCTGAAGCGCTTTTAATAAATGGCTTACGCTTCTTGCGAACCTCGAGAAACTAAAAACGATTACCTGCTCAATTTCGCCGTTTTCAACTCTTGTCATTAATTCATTGAGCGAAGGACGACTTTCTTTAGCCCCAGAAATACCATGATCCGTGAAAATCTCGTAGTTGAAAATACCTTGCTTACTGCACCAATCTAAGAGTGCTCGAGTTTGTGATTCCGTGTTTTGATCTTGGGTAGATACTCTGCAATATAGAGCTACGACTTTGTTCATTTTATAACCTCTGACAATTAATTAAATTCAGGGTCTAAAAAAGATTTGAGTCTGAAAGACGGACCCTACCGGTCCGCAAAAATTATTTTTTATTTTTTTCTTTAGAGGGAGCTTGGTCCCACAATAATTTGTTATATTTCGAATACGAAATCTGATCATGCATATGTGCCTCAACCGCCGCCTTGCCCATCCTCAAAGTAAGTTGAACGAATGAATCGCCAATTCCGAGAATAAAAACCACGCCTAAAACCCACGATAAAAATCTCACAGCCGTCATGGGACCACCTTTCTAGAGTCTCTTGCTAACTTTGATTTTCTAAAATTTGGCTGTTCTCGCTCTAACTTTTCGATTTCTCTATTCATCTCAATTTCGATAAGTTTTTTCTCAGAATCAGACAAATTCAATCCAGATATCCCGCAGTTGCGGATAGTTCGAGTACTTACCTGAACGGCGGACCGAGCCATCCCCACTTTTTGACAAATTTTCGAAAGAGTCATTTTTTCGATCCAACGTAGTCTTGCCAGCTCTGTTAAATCTATTTTGGCTCTATTCCATCGCACCAGCACTGTTTTAATTGCATCTGGTAGTTCGACTACTTGTAGGTCACTTCCACCA
>JAYVXS010000245.1:0-3895 GCA_043784965.1 Bdellovibrionales bacterium | reverse complement strand
GGGTGGTGGGCGGCCCGATTTTGCTCAAGGTGCCTGCGAAGATCTCAGTAAAATTAAGCTAGCATTTCTAAAAGCAGAACAATTAGTTGGAATTTAGGCGAAGCTTAAAATTTGGCATTAGAGAACCAAATGTGTTTTTGGGCCGCAAATTGCTTACTAAAATAGAAATCGTGAATGCACTCAAGGGATAACGGCAAGTCTTGATTTGACTGGGTTTCTATTTCGATCTGAAATTTTACAACATTCAAATCGCGAGTTTAATACGCTAGTAGGAACCAGCCTAAGCTCCGCTAAATCAAATGAGTTAGTGTATGTGCTCGGCATGGATTTGCCCTCAATGCGCAAATGGCAGATTGCCTTTCAGTACTCTGAGAGCCGTCTAGACGAAAACAATTGGCTAGGCAGAGCAAAATTACAATCGATTGCGAGCGCCCGAATTGCAAAGCAGTTTCGCAATGACATTGAAATTGAAGCTCTCTTGACTGATTTCACCCAAGACTCAAGTACCCTGGTGCAAGCGCAATTGATATTACCACTTTCTAGTCAGCTCGAACTACTTCACTCGAACTACTTTTAGGCATCGATAAATTTGACGGAGCCGATACCTCTGCGCTCGGTCAACTTAAAAGGGCAAGTCGTGTTTGGGTCATGCTAAAGGGCAGCATAAGAAGATAAGATCAAATTTGAGGTAATATGCATAAGTGGATATCCGACGTTTTCTCTACCAAGCTATGATCTTACGGGCCGGCGCCGACTATTAATCCATACCATCTTCAAAAGAAGTTTCGGGATCGAGAAGTTGTTCAAATAAAACAACGGCGAAACTCCTTCGAGCCAGGTCAGTTAGATCACTCTTAGCTCCAGAAATGACCAGATCTGTGTGGCCGATCTCTGGTAAACGAGCAAGTTTACGTCCGAAACTTCGAATGTACTGACTAGCATGTGGAACTGTTCCGTCATTGCTCTCTTTAATAATATGAGCCCCCAATTTTGTGCCCTGATGACTTGAGTAAGCTGATACATAAAAAAGTTTTTTTGACAAAAGACCGAGTTGTAAATCGCTTAGGCGATCGACGCTTCTAATTACCTGGTGGGTTTCAATGCTCGCCATAGATTGGGCGCCAGCGGCGACCTCATTGAGAAATTTGGGAGCGCATATTTCGCAAATGAATCGAAACACCTTGCTAATTTTATCAAGCTGCCTTTTTAGAAATTCTGCCGTGGGGGTTCCTTTGAGCGGAGCTTGAATGGTCACTGCCGCCTCGAGCATACTGTCCTCAAGAATTTCGGGATGTTCAACTAAGGTGTTGACGACTACCAGGCCACCGCGGCTATGGCCTACAAATATAATTTTATGCTGGGGATTTGAAGTCCTGATCTGCTGGTATTGATCGAAAAGCAACTTTACTGAAGTCTCAGCCTCAGCATAAGAGTCTGTGTAAACTAAATGAATTTGATTTTTCGGAATACCAAAGACATTCTCTAAAACGAAGTGCATATCTGAAAAGTACTCAGCCTTAAATGGTTCATTGCCGAAACCAGCGACAAGTACAATCTCATGGCCATCGAGTTTTGTATTGGGAATTGGTAAATCTGCTAACTGGCGATAGGTCTCAAATTTTTGCAAAAAGCTATTCTGTCGCCGTAAGTCTCCACCGGAATCACGGGTTTCGCTCTTATAGTCGCCAAGATTATGGCTTTTTCGAAAGTCTTGAACTCGTCGACTGACAGATTCGGAAAATGAAGCTTCAGACAAGTTAAACTGATGGTTGGCATTTTCAAAATAAAGACGGTGATCAATACAGTAAAAACGTTGATAGAGGTCCTGCATTTTCTGATTGAGGATTTGTAAGTCGGTTTCTGTGTCTTCGCTATCAATTGTAATAAACGCATCCGGATTAATTGGGCAGCCGCATATCGCATTACCGCCGCTAGAAAGCATAATAATAGCAAAAACGGCAAATCGACCAAAAGTTAGTCGCATATATTCCCTCACGTCAGCCCAATTTGATCTGTTGATTGATAAATTCATTTGCATAACTCTTTGCAATTGCAAGACCAATTAGGACGACCAGAATGTAAGTCATTCAGTCGTATTGCCTGGATTAAGGCTGCTCTATTGGTATTTGGTATTAGGGTGGTTGAACCCAATCCTTTTCTTGGTGATCCAGTTACGTAGAGCGGTCTAGAGGCAGTTTCGGGGCAGCTGCTTCCGATTTCAGTTTTTCGGTTTCGGTCCCGGCTATGGGTCGATCAGTTTAAATAATGGAGTTTTAATAAATTTCAAAAATGTATATAAAGGAAATTACTTTCACAAAGTTTATGTGTACGCTACACACACCATGAGCCCATTTGAGTTTAGCGAATATCGAGCCTACCTAAATGCAGTCTGTGAAGAGAAAGCTGGAGTGCGAGGGCTGCGTGCAGCCTTGGCTCGCGAGGCTGGTTGTCAGGCTTCATATTTGTCACAAGTTCTTAAAACCCGCGCCCACTTAAGCGAAGATCAAATTCTAGGGATTGCCACGCATATTGAATTGTCTGCTACTGAAGTTGATTACCTACTTATATTGTTGCGACATGAAAAGGCCGCAACCCCAAAGTTGAAAGAATATTTGCATCTAAGGGCATTGTCGGCCATCGAGGAGCATAAAAAGCTCAAATATAAGATCGATAACAAAGGCAGTATTAACGACAACGAGGCAATTGCGGTATATGTTAGTTCATGGATTCCCTCTGCGGTTCATTTACTTACAGATTGCCCGGAGTATCAAAATCTCGAATTAATTGCTCAGCGACTTAAGCTTCCTCCCGAAAAAGTGAAGGAAACCCTACAGTATCTTGAGCAGTCAGGACTCGTTGAGCGGAATGGCAATCGTTGGGTCTATAAGAGAGGATTCAAGCAAATAATGATAGACTCACCCTTTCAGCCGGCATTGCAGAAGGCACGAAGAGATCTGGCCGGAAGATCTATATTGATTAGGCCGCCGGGATCAATTCATTTTTCTTCGATCTTTGGCAGCGATGATAAATCTATGATTAAGCTGCGAGAATTATTTGCGAATTTGATTGAGAAGTCGCATAAGGTGATAGAGTCTTCGGAGACGAAAAATCTTTCTTGTATGTGCCTAGATCTTTTTGAAATCGTATAAAGCACTAATCACTAATCACTTAAAACTTACAGCTGATTGCTTTGCTAGTTTGGCTGGTTACTGCTTAGGCTTATCGTCTGAAGAAAAAACCGCATAGTTGGTGGTTAAACTTATTCCAGGAATATTTTCGACGATATCACCAACTAAAACCTGGCGACCCATCGGCGAATCTCCATGAGGAGTTGAGCAAAAGCCGCCGCTGACACTAATGCTATTTTGGGTGACCGTGCCATAGAGCTCAAAGGTTCGTGTAAAATATTGAGTTGAAATCATATTTTTATCAGCTTCGCTGTAGAATGTAGCCCCAAGATTTGAAGCGTATGCAATTGCTTGTATAGGAGCAAATTCAAAACTCTCAAAAACGCTTGTCTTTACTTTCAAATTCTTGGCCGCGCTCGACTTTAATTCAATAATTCGCAGTGAGCAAAAAACTTCTCCACTTTTAGCAAGCTCTTCGGATTTCAATTTTGATATAATATTCCCTTTGTAAAATTTGAATATATAACGATCGTCCGACTCAAAGCTTTGATGGCTAGCTGCCAATTTCTTTGCCAGTGAAGGTAAAAACATCGCAAAAGTAAGTGTCGGGGCTTGCTTTATTCGGCCATCACAAACAGAAATTGGCGGGCCATAGATGGCTTCTACAAGAGGTACATCTGATCGAATTTTCTTCTCTTCGCCAAGTTTGAGATCAAAATATTGAGGTGGCTGAAATTCAGAACGAAAGAAAATACTCGGAGTTAGAC
>JAYVXS010000244.1:0-3896 GCA_043784965.1 Bdellovibrionales bacterium | reverse complement strand
TGCTAGAATCACATCAAGAGGTGTCTCAAATTGATACACTCAGTCGGTCAAAATCGCTGTGTAATTAGGAGCGGCCAAAGTCGCTGTGTAGTTACATTCAGATGCGGGAGCCTGACACCTGGCTAACAATTTTGCAGTCAGTGTTTTGAGGGCCTCGCGTAATCTTGGGCCAAACTGGTAGCCACTAAAAAATAGTTCATAAAATCAAATTCTTAGGCGGGGGGAGGGTTCTTGGCCCGTGGCTTATTTCATGCAACATCACTATTCATGAAGAATAAATTGGTCCGCCAAATTCTAAGCCTTCTCTTATCCCTGCAAATCGGACTTGCGCCTTCGCTAGTGAGGGCTGCAGCGGCAGAGCCTTCAATAACGCCGGCAGCTGGGGAAGAAGAGATAATACCGCCAGCGTTGCAAGAGATGGTTGGCGGCAAAAGAATGCTAAATGTGCCGATCAAACCACAGGGCAATATTGAGGGCGTTCAGCTTGAGCTTGGAACGCCTGCAGAAGTAGAGCGGAATCGGCCAAGTTATTTGGCAAAACAGATGAAAACTGCTGCCAACAATACCTATCAATTCACTTCGCAGTATAGAACGCCAGCAGAAGTGGAGCTGGATCATCCAGGTTATTGGGCTGAAAAAATGCAAAAGGCCAGCAATAAGACCTTTCACTTAACTTCGCAGTACTTCTATTTTCAGGTGGTGATGGGACTTTCGGCTTTGGCGGGCCTAGCCATGAACTATGAACACGATCCGATCGCTTTGCAAAATGCTATCAAGTCTTATACAAGCTGGGACCATGCCGGAGAAAGCGTATTTTCTTTTGGCGCATTCTTATACGGCGATGCCGGGTTTCAACACATACTCAAACAGTATTTAAAGATGGATGGGCCAAGATCAGCGATGATGGTTCAGCAATTGGGTATGGGCATTGGTCTTTTGATGTCGACCGTCGTTGGTGAGATTTGGAACGACAAAAACATTCGTCTTTGTGCTACCTCTCGCGGAACTGATTTAGATCATTGTGATGCGGCCTTTGATTCTTGGGTGAAGTCTGAGCGAATTGTTCAGTATATACCTATGATCATTCAAAACACTGGTGCGGCACTTGGCTCAGCGGCGATCACCTCAATCGCTAAGCAAGGATATTCTGGTCTTAAAACAGGATGGTCGGCTATCAAAGGCGAAACTGAAGCTAACAAAGTACTTACTAGTATTAAAAAAAATGCAAAGCCTAAGTTCAGAGACAAGGTTTATGCAAAAATTGCAAATTTCAAAACTGGTAGAGCTGTTTCGAAAGCCATTTATGGTCGAAGCCTTATGTTTGTTGAGGGTTTTCTGCCCGCGGTCATCGGTCTTTCTGTATTCATGACTGTTGATGCCGTTGTCGCCTCACCGCTCATGAAGGCTTATACAAAAAACTATATCACTGAGAAAAGATCTTGGTTGCGTGGGCTTAAGCAGGCCGCTGGATCAACAAGGCTATTAAGTCTCGGCGGGCTGGGTATCTATTCTATCCTTTCAATCGTGATGCCAAATTACTTTCCGAAATTCACCGATGAAAAAACCAGAGAGAATTGGTGGCACGATTTTGATCTTGAGACATTTCTGAAGTTCTATCGCCTGTGGACCAAATATAATATTGCCTCTCGTAAAGAGAGCGGTGATGTTTCAATTATTAATATGCTTTTTTGGCAGCCGATTTCAAAAACGCTTAGAGAATCAAAGGTAGTTGATATGCCGCAAGATGATTTCGAAATCATCAGGGATGCTCATCAAGCACTTCTCTCGTCACTTGAATTTTCGAAAAAAGATTTGTGGCAAACTTATAATGTCGACAAATGCAGTGCGAGTTTGTCGACAGCAGCCCAGCTTACTTTTCAGCAGGCCATGCAGTTCTATATCGGACTAAATAAGAGTGAAAAACAGTGCATCGTAGACATTAACATTTACGACAACCTCGTTTCATTTATCGATCGCAACAGCAAGCATCGAAATTTTATACTTTCACCATTGACCTCGGCGACGAGTGCTTGGATGGAGGCTCTTTCTAAATTCGTAGATATGCAGAAAATAGCATATTTTACTTACCAAAATTTAACTAGAAGTCAATTTGCCGCCTCAAAAAATCAGACGACCTACCCGATGCCAAAAGGACCGATTAGTGTCATTCCGCTTACTTATGAAGGTGTGCAGGCGGTAGTAAAAGAAAATGGCAAGTCGTCTAATCACGAAGCTGCGTGTGCGGAGGCAGACTACGCTTGCAAGTCTGTAGGCGAAGAGAGAGATGCGAATTTTTTGCCTGGAAAGTGGGGCTCGAATAGCGATATCGGGCAAGTGGCCATTAAAAATAATACGGACTATATTATCGCCCAAATGGCTTGCGGACCTGATGTTAAAGACACTAATGATTTCTGGGACAAAGCCTCTTCGGCGCAAACATACGAGACTTTTTTCGGTAAATGGGTGCGTGTCCTCGGCTCAGGATTTGAGAAGGTCTATAAAAGTATTCCGGCTTTAGGTTATGACGAATTTAAGGCCTTTGATGCAATGAAAGATCCAAATTCAGCCATGATTTATACTCCAGCGGGGCTTTATCCCAGATTTATTCCGCCGCGTATTGTGACTGGTAATGGTGAGATTTGCATGCATCGAAAACGTGGAGACAACAGCGTTGCCACCGGAGAATGGGCAGAGAGTGCTAAGGCCGATGCAGAAGTTTATAAAGGATTATTGCCTTATGTGATCTCGCATATCAAGCCTGAGATTATGAATAATCAAGCCAATCCAGAAATTTCAAATTTCAAGAAATGGTTTACTGAAAATATTAAGCCACCCCTTGACGCTGGACTCGACGCCTATCAAAGTGTGTTCAATCGAATCTTAAAGCAAAGCCTTGCTCCTAATCTTTTACGAAACAAATTTACGGATGGCTGTAAATCAGGTCAAAACTGTTTTAAATCTTGGAAGGTTCACAAAGTCTCTTTAGGTGTTTACCAAAGCATGGAAGTCGAGATTCGCGTACTTTTGGGGCTCTTGAATGAGATTTATAGTTATCCAAGTGAGTTTATGGCTAAAGGGCGAGAGCTCGATGACAAAAATTCGATTGCGACAAGTACAAGCCTAAAAAATCAACTTAAAGATCAAATGACAGCTGAAGAGTTTCAACAATTGGATATGGATAGTCGTCATACGATTCTATTTAATGAGGCTACAGACACAACAGTAGCTCCGGCGAATAATGACCCAACGGCGCCACCACAGCCTCCGGCTCTACCAAAGCTCATGCCTAAGTTAACTGAAGGACTGCTACCTTACAATTATGAGCAGTTGAAGGCTTTAGAAGTAGAATTTAGTCGCAGCTTTCGCGCTAAAGCGGATGATATGAGTGCTGACAAAAATGGGCTCACTAGTTTCAATGTTGAGCAGTCTGAAAATGCGCTTAAAAGATTGCAAATGTTTTTTACACTATCAAGGGTCAATGAAATTAATGACTTACAAGCCAAAATCGCTGGCTTGATTTTTAGAGCCTTGGAAGGACTTTTGCAAGAACGTAATTCATACAATAATTTTCTGGTAGTCCAGGAGATTATTGAACGTAAATTAGACCAACCCGAACTTATGCGTGTAACGGGCCGGGATAAGCTGACCAAGGCATTTGTGAAACCTGATAATAAGGAGGACGTGAAGCCTAAAGAGGGACACTAGGGATACAGATATTAATTATGTAGATCTTGAAAAGATATTTTGAGTTGAACAGAGTTTTAAGAAAGAAATGAAATAAAAATTAAACAAAATCAAATTATTGATTTTAAATTTAACAGAGGAGAGAAAATGAGAAAATTTATGATCGTACAATTGGGACTAATCCTAGCTCTTGCAAGCTCAAGCGCGTTAGC
>JAYVXS010000243.1:0-3909 GCA_043784965.1 Bdellovibrionales bacterium | reverse complement strand
TTTCTTTTGCTCGTCGGTTCCATAATGAATAAGAAGCTCTGCCGGCCCCAGGGAATTCGGCACCATCACCGTGATCGCACCAGCTACAGACCGGGTTGATATTTTTAAAATGACCTCGGAGTGGGCCATCGCAGAAAATCCGAGTCCACCATACTCCTTCGGAATGATCATTCCTAAGAATTTTTCTTTCTTAATAATATCCCAAGCCGCCGGCGGAATTTCGCGCGTCTCCCAAACTTCCCAATCGCTCATCACATCACAAAGTCGATCCACCGGACCATCGAGAAATGCCTGCTCTTCTTTGGTCAATTCAGGGTAGGGTTCTTTTAAAATTTTATCAAAATCTGGCTTACCAGAAAATAGATCAGCCTCAATCCAAACGACACCTGCCTCCAGTGCCGTTCGTTCTGTTGCTGAAATACTTGGAATGAACTTCAGTGCTTTTAGAATTTTCATAAGTTGAGCCGAAACAGCCAGTTGTCGGATTGGCCGAATCAAGAATACCAAAGCGACGGTAGTAAAGCTAGCTAGCAGCCATAATGGCGCCGCAAATCCGACGAGCATAGCTGCAATTGCGATCGCCCAAAAAAGAAAAGCAGCACCGGTGAAGCCGAGAATGAATGTGATGAAAGCACATGCCATTACTCCCATCCACATATTTTCTCCGATTAAGAAGCCAGAAAAGTTTTCCACAAATCCTCCGTTGTTAATTAACTATTTAAAATAAAATTAAGCTTTCTCTTTTTGTCGTTTTGAAAACTCCAACAATCCTTTAAATGAGTTTTCAACATGTTTTTCAGCCTTTGGATCTTTCAGCATTCTCTTGAAATGGTGATAACCGAGGATAAAGGAATAGAGCGACCAAGCAAACTGTTCAGCACTTAAATCCTTTCGAAACTGTCCTTCTGCAATTGCTATTCTTGCAGCTTTTTCGATATTTTGTATCAAATCTTTTTGTGCCCTTGAGACAAAATCTCTAAGCTTACCTGGGCGATCGTCGAGTTCAATGCTTGCAGATATTAAAACGATTCCGCCGGCAACCTCTTCGCTGCCATCGACGTGCGCGATCCAGTTCTTGAACATGGCCTTTATACGTGCCTCACCACGAGGTTTTTCGAAAGAAGGTTTCATCACTTTTTCGACAAATTCTTGTGCCGCTAGTTTTAATACTTCAAGTTGAAGGTCATCTCTATTTTTAAAATGAGCAAATAGACCGCTCTTGGACATGCCAACTTTCTTAGCGAGCTCACCAATGGTCAAGCCTTCAATTCCTTGAATGGAGGCTACCCGTAATGCAGTTTTTAAAATCACCAAGCGTGTCGACAAGCGACTGGTTGAGATGACCGGCGTCGTCAGAATCTTAATTTTTTTGTAATTTAAATTCGCCGTGCGCATACTGCTATAATAGCACGATCGTTCGTATTATCTAGCAAAAACGCTATGTATCTAACTTCGACGAAGAAACCGGGATCTCAGTGTTTCAGATTGAGACAAAATCAACTGGAGATCAGGTAGGTAGAGGCCAAGGATCTTTCTTTTTCTAGTTAATGGTTAAATGTGAAAACCCTGGGTTCGGGGACGGTGAGACAGTTAAACTGATTTCAGATGCAGTCGCCAATTTATCCTTACTGATCCACCCATAACCGGGACCGAAACTGAAAAACTGCAAGCAGTCGCAGCTGCCGCGCAACTGCATTACGTAACTGGCTCAACAAAAAAATGATGGGACCAAGGGTCAAATTCGTTGGCGCAAATTAATAAAAAGATACCTTACCTGTGTCTACGCGATAGAGTGCCGGCCTAATTAAGAAGTGACCACTTTCAACAGCACTCTTCAAGATAGTCGAACGATTAACTAGATCACGGGCTACGCCATCAGCGTTCAATATAGACTCCACCTCGAGATTTGAGCTATTTGGTTCATTTTTAATAGTGGCAAGTCTTGGCCGAATATCAGAAAGCACCTTGTCGATGTCAGCACTCCCTGTGGAGGTGCCCTCTGGGGTTTTAACGGTTGCTTGAATCGCACCACACTGACTATGTCCCATAACCACGAGAAGTCCGATGTGAAGATGTTCGAATCCATACTCGATACTTGCTATGACCGTCGAGTCAAGCGCTTCGCCGATAACTCGAATCACAAAAATTTCACCAAGCGCTTGATCAAAAACAATTTCGGGCGGTACGCGGGAATCTGAGCAGCTTAAAACAATTGCGTGCGGATGCTGACCCTTTACCAATCTAGCGCGATCCTTTTCACTACGTCCATCAGCTCGATAGCTCTTTTTAACAAATCGAGTATTGCCATTCTTAAGCCAGCGCAAAGAAGTTTCGCCTGACACATCCGGTTTAGAAAATTCTCCATGTTTTTTTGCTGTTGGTTTTGCCGAGTCTTGGTTGATAGCATCTGGAGCAGATTTGTCTTCGCTCCTCACCCCTTCTTCGTGGGTAGCAGTCTCAGGTAAAATGCTGGTTGGCTCAGGAGTTTGCGACACTAATGCTGCTGACTTTATCTCGGCATCTTTTTGTTCTTGAGTGGTCGTCGTCGGCTTTCTGGGCTGCTCAGTGGCTCTCTTGCTAAACATTCCACAAGAGCTAAGCGTAAAAAGCGTCACCACAGTTAAGATGAGTTTGCTCTTTTTTAGGCCCATGATTCCCCCGTTGCTACTAAACAAATTGAGTATCAGAATGAGCAAAATCTAATCCAATGACAAGTAAAACTAATGCCGGACTAGACGGCCACTAGACTTAGGTTATTGAAGTTTATATATGACCTATCAATTCAAACGTAAATTCAATTGCCCCTCGCATTTGAAGCTTCTTATAATGAGAAGTGAGGTGGGGACGTATTTTGCACAAAAAAGTTGTATTTATTTTCATTTTATTCAACCTAGGTTTTTACACCGAAGCTTCGACTAGTAATAAGGAGGCTACGGTGGTTAGCGCGCATGCGACCAACGCCACGAGTAAAGCAGTTTTCGAATTTTTAAACGGTAATTCGCCGCTGTTGATGAGCGCTGATCAACAATTCTCTAAACTTGAATTAATTTTACAAAAAAAAGTAAGACTTACTGGAATCTCGATTGAAAGCTGTGGTGAACCCTTTAGCGATGGCATCGATTTTTATTTAAATTTTGATGAAAACTACAAATTTCTTGAAGGTGGAAAAAAGCTAATGTTCTACAATTTTCTTGAAACGAACAGGTTTCTCGATGTTGCTGCTATCGTAATCAACTTCAAGAGAAACGCTGCACTTTGCTTAAAAAAAATAACCCTCATTTCAGCTGATGGTCCGCTCGCAGTGAAGGCTCCAAGAGTTCTATCGGCTAAAGTCGAGGTTGCAGCCGGATTAAATGATTACCAAAAATTATTTGATTCGAAATTATCTTCGTTCGCAAAAGTGCCTTCTCCCGAACCGCCGACCGGCATTTTAGTGAAATGGAATCGCGAGCAAGAAGTTGATCAATTGATGTTGTGGCCCGGAAATTTTACGGATGAGCTACAGTTTAAAAAGTACGCTCGTCCTGAATATGTCGAATTAAGTTGTGATCGGAAGATTAAAGAGAACCTAATAGTAAAAAACCAAATGATACCGCAAATCTTGAAACTACCAACCGTCTTCAAGTGTAGGACACTCGGACTTTTTTTCAAATCTAACTATGCAGGGGCTGGCACCCAGGAGCTGGCAATTTCAGAAATTAGATTCTTGAATGGGGATGACGTATTTCAGCCAGACTTGAGTCAAATTGAACAGCAAGCACAAGCGAGAGTTCGCGCCAAATTTACAGAAGCAAACTTGACGGCGGTAATCGAGCACCAGCTGCTTTCCGTTGAGACCTCCCGACCATCGATGCTTCGCTTACATGCAGACGCGAGCTTTTTTCTTCGCGGTTTTGATGAGCTTGCCAA
>JAYVXS010000242.1:0-3917 GCA_043784965.1 Bdellovibrionales bacterium | reverse complement strand
CCTGCTTTGAGGTTGCCTCACTCAAAGGTCTCTCAAGCGCCAGGCCAGTCTGCGAATCAACGATTTCACGACGAAACTGATGAAATATCCGGGCTAGTTACGTAGTGCGTTTTCGGGGCAGTTTAGGGGCAGCGGCTGCCGATCTCGGTTTTTCGGTTTCGGTCCCGGTTAAGGGTTGGTCAGGTGCAGTTGCAGGGTACAGTTTATTCGGCGTTTAGTGGATTTCAATTTCTTTTGGGAGCACCTTTGGTGGCTTAACGAATTTGAGCGGAATGAGCGCCAGGCCAAAAGCAATTAATAGAGTCCAAATAATCTGTGTAAAGCTTAAACAAAATATTTGCTTTTGCAGTCGAAAAGCCATCAGTCGAATGCCGGCTGCGTTCGCCGTTGCGGCTCCGATGGAGGACTGAAGTTTTGAAGTCATTGCATATGAAGTCATTGCATATGAAGTCATTGCATACTGCATAGCTCTTAATTGCTCGTAGGTGGTAGGATTCAGAAGGCTTACTTTTGAAATTAAACTCAAATATTTTTTTGCATTGTTGGTTTGTAAAAGAGTCGAGAGCACCGCAATTCCAATGCTCCCGCCAATCTGCCGCAGCAAACTCATGACCTGCCACCTGGCCAAGTTCAAGCCCTGAAAATTGTCCCATGACCACGGCCTGAATAGGGACAAACAAAAATGCCATTCCCATGCCGCGAACGAGAAGAGCATTTGCCCCGAAACTGCCTCTAGATTGCACTAGCTAACGGGACCAACAAAAAAATGATTGGGCCTGGGTCGAGCTATACTTTGGCGCAGATGAGACCGATCCTGGGCCTGACTACTTGATTTCCATCTCATGAAGAATCCCATTTACCTCATCGTCAGAAAGCACTTTGGCATTTTGACAAGTTCCCTTGCTCCCCGGAAATATATTCGTGCAGTTACCGCTGACATTTGAGGTGGCTGCTCCAAGAGAGAGTTTACAGCTCCTGGCGGCAACATAAGAATTGATTAAATTTAGACAGGCATACTCTGACATACACAAACGCGAGCCTTGTCCATTTGAGTGTGACTCAGCTAGATCAGTTGAAAGGGCGATCTTTACATTTGGCTTGATAAGCTTACATTCAACTAGCTCATCATCATGGCAAGTGGGCTTTGGAGTTGGGGTTGGATCTACAGAACAATTATTGCCATGACAAGGTGATGGTGTCGGTGATGGTGATGGTGTCGGTGATGGTGATGGCGACGGCGTTGGCGTTGGCGTTGGCGTAATAATCGGGATTGCTGGTAAGGGGGTGCCGCCAGATGGGCATGGGTCAGCGCTATCTAAAAGAGGCGCTTGCCCATCTGCACATACAAGAGGAGTTGAGCTCGGAACAAAGACCGCTTTATCTGAACTCGTGGGATTGAAGTCAAATTTTGCGCCGCAGTTCTGATAACTAAGAACTGTTGTTGTCGCCAAAAAAAAGATGAGTGCAAGCTTTCGGCTGTTGAGCATTTTCATAAATCCCCCTATGATACAATGTGCAATTGTTCTACAGAGATATATACTTCAAGAGTGATGCCGCGCCCAAGCCGCCAAAATTGAGTAAATTCACTTCGCGTGTGTTGAGTCGGATCATTTGTCAAAAGTTACGACAGAATTATTCTCGAAAAATTGAAAAGTCGTTTTACATTTTTTGATAAAATTTTGACTCAAAATGAGAAGTACTCCTATGTTTAGATTTTGTCTGGAATTTGCCGGGAATTTGCCGGGAATTTGACAGTTGTGCATGCTGTCAGCTAGTTGTAAATGCACTAGACATCGATATGACTCGGCGGTGAATTAAGTCGATATGGCGCTTTCTTATTGGGTCCTTGAATTGCACCTATAGTTTATATGACGAATAAATCAATTTTATGGATTCCGAAAAGGCGAAGTATAGTTTCATTGATGGTATATGCCTTGGTTCTAAATTCTTCTTTTGCTGTCGCCCTTGAAGATAAGATAGATGAAGATGCATACGAATCCCTTGATGCGATATACGACGATCCTAATTTGAAACTAACAGATGCGACTAAGATCTTTTTAAGTGAAAAGGATGCAATCAATAGTATTATGAGTGATCTGCATACGATGAGGCGTCATAAAAAGACCAAGAGGGTGACCGCGACTAAAGCAAAAAAGCGTTTTGCAAATAAACAGTTGAGAAAAATTGCCGGTTTGAATGGCGTGCCATTAAAGGGGCGACTACTCCAAGCAAAAGAACTTATGGGACGCGAATATAGATCCTATTTTAAAGTGGCCAAGTTGATTAAGAAGCCGGACCGTCACATTCATGAATATGTAAAAGAGGCTTTTCTAGAATTTGATAAAAAAACTCGTGCAAAGGCTAGAGTGACCTCAAATGCAATATTAAGCGAAAGCAAAAAATACGGTTTTGATCCGTTTTTCTTGCTTGCCGTAATTGAGAATGAAAGTGACTTCAATATAATAGTGAAGGGTGATGCTGGAGAAATTGGCTTAATGCAAATTCTACCTGATACGGCTAAGTGGATTTGCGAGATGAACAACTGGAAGTGGAAGGGCGAGAAGACACTGCGCGATCCGGTACAGAATGTAAGAATTGGCGCTGCCTACTTGAATCTTTTGAGGGGCAAATTTGAATCAGAGAGCCAGCTCTATATATCGGCTTATAATATGGGTCCGACGAATGTCTATCGAGCTCTCAGTCACAAAGTGACTCCCAAAGACTATCACTCAAAAGTTCTTGAATTCTATATAAGCTATTATAAACAAATCAAAAAAGAGTTTGAAGCCCGCGACGCAAGTTAACGGACGCATTCAACTGAGCCAGCGCGTCTTTCGTTCGGCCCAAGCATTTTTTTGTGGTTCCAGTTACGTAGAGCAATCTAGAAGCAGTTTCGGGGCAGCAGCATCCGATTTCAGTTTTTCGGTTTCGGCGAAGTCAGTTTAACTGTCTCACCGTCCCCGAGCTCAGGTTTTCCACACTTTACCAACTAAAAAAATAAAGAATGAATAAATAAAGAACCTTTAGTTCGCAGCTTTGAAAAATTTATAAATTTCACACCGAGATTTGGTAGTGAAAGTAGTTCCCCGCAAATCTAATGAGTCCTGAGCTTGGCCCAAGAGTTGCTCAATGTTCCACACCATGTTTGTAAATAAAAAATTACATATGAATTAACATGCATATGTCACAAAAATAAAAGGATGAAATCATGAAGAAGTCGTTTTTAGTATTTGTTGTTGCTTTAAATATTTTCAGTGCTTTGAGCGCGCAAGCTGAATGTGGCGGCAGTACAGTGGGCGGAACAGTAGTCGGAACACTTGGCGGCATAGGCGTAGCAAAGATTGTGGGAGCGCGAGGGCTCGGTGGACTGATTTTGGGTGGGGCTGGCGCTATCGCGGGTTCCCAGATTCAAAAACAGCACAATCAAGCAGATTGTGAAAAACAAGTGCCAGCAGGATACCGTGATGGCGTTCCTGCGGTGGTGCCTGCGGCCCCAAGTGCAGGTATGTTTATAAGCTCAAAAGGCGTTCAATTCAAATGTTATAGAGAAGCGGGCCCTGAAGGAACCGTAATCAATGTTTGCATAAGTGGCCAAACTGTAATTAACGTTGATTCAGCTTATGTAAATTACACGATGGAGTGTTATGCAAAAAACACTTATACTAAACAAATATCACCTTCTCCAAAGGGATCACCTTTTAGCCAAGCCGAACTTCAAAACGACGCTATCGGAATTTGCCGAGGCATGACCAATTATGGAGCTTGTGTAGCGGTTGGCTGTAACTACGTTAATTAGGAAAAATAGTGGTTAATTAAAAAGGCTCTTCGCGTACTTCTGGGGAAGAAAATCGCTATTTTTAGGCTTAAATTTATTTAGAGCTCCGGTAACATGCATGTCAGAATTTTCAGCCGCAGAT
>JAYVXS010000241.1:0-3947 GCA_043784965.1 Bdellovibrionales bacterium | reverse complement strand
GAATTTTACAAAAGAGTCGAAGAGTATCTAAGAATTAAAAAACTAACAGGATCCTGATACACCGCCCCTTAGTTGCATTTTAATCTGATTCAATACGGGAGGGTTTTTTTAGGAGGGTCTCTTCGATTGTAGCGACGAACTTTTAGACAGACTCACCAAGAGAGCTTCCAGCCGAGACATTTCACCTCACCCGTGGACTCTACCGTCGTCTTTTCTTCCGTTGGAATTTTTAAGCTTGAGAGTCTCAGCACTTCCTAAAACTCTGCAAATTGAAGCCGCGCGAACAAAAAGTGCGGCTTGATTTACAGTTTTCAAAAGAGAAATCTCTTAGCATTTTTTGCCTGCTAAACAATCCAACTTTTTTTCTCGTAATAAGGGTTTGCAAATATGCATTTTTCCTAATGTCTTACCCCTCATTATTTTGATATCGATTCATGGGCAGTTTGCCTACATTCTCAATTGGTGGGTGATCGCCAAATGGTTTGGCCAGAAATATCGATGTAACTATCGCCCTTGTCTTTTTGACGAACCATAGCCAAACCATGCTCAAATAACACGGGCCGTTCGTCGACTTTTGAATAAAGTGGATCGATCACCATTTTGCCGGACTTATCAATGAAGCCGTAGCGTGTAAGGGTCTTAGCATTTACTTTAAGTTTGATTTTAGCGTGCGCGCGGTCTTCTCTGAAAAATGAAGGCTCGTCAAACTTAGGAGGAATTTCGAGATCGCCATTAGCATTCACATATCCCCATTTATTTTTAATTTTTACCGAAGCCATCCCTTCAGAAAATTCGACGGCATCATCGTAAGCGAAGTCGATAACCACATCTCCTTTTGCATTGCGGAATCCACATTTTTCATTGCGTCGATCCATGATGAGCCCCTCGTGCATTTTGCAAACACGAGAGGGCCAATGGACGCCGTATAAATGTTCTTTTTCAACTGCAGTTTCAGACCAGAACACAACTTGACCGTTTTTATCTATCACTCCTCGTCGCCCGTCTTTTTCAACGCGGGCGAGGCCCTCGCAAAAGTGGTCAGCCCCAGAAAACTCAAGTGGAATCGCAATTTGGCCGAGTTCATCAAGATATCCTCGACGCCTGTTCGCGTCCCAAGTCAAGGCACGTCCATTACCCCAGGTAAAAATGCGCTCATAAGTGAAGTCAGTTATCTCTTTGCCGGTCTGATCAATCAGGCCATAACCGCCAACATAGGAACTCAATACTCCACGTGAGTCTGCTTTAGCAACGATAGCCAAACCTTTGTAGAAAGGCTCGGCGTTGCCATATTTAAAAGATATGACGACATCTCCCTTTCGGTTGATGTAGCCCCATTTTCCTTGGGGAACATTATAGCTTCGGTCTACAACTTCATCAGCCGCAGCTGCTAAGTCTTCAGAGAATCGATTTAAAAGAGCGAATTTCGGTTCAATTTGAAATGTGCCTGAACTGTCAATAAAACCCCATAAATTTTTTTTGGTTTTCACCGGCACCCAATCATTAAAGTCCACCGCGCCTTCGCAGTAGCTTTGTGTCAGTCGGTCAGTAGAAAAGCTCGGAGGTATGACAAGCTTGCCTTTCTTATCGATGAATCCGAGACCACCATCCTCACGAATAGTGAATAGATATTTGATGGGAGACACCTAACCACTCCTTTTCAACAGTTAGCACATTATCGTCCAATTTCTATAAACAGTCTTTTTTTTCATTTTCCAAATTCATCATATACAGTTTTATGCAGAAGCCAAGATGGCGATCAACAAAGGAATCCCTTCGACTGTCATCTCTTCTATATTTAAATTGGGATCTGAGCCGGTATGACGTCGGGGTATCAAAAAGCGCTCTCACTTGGACATGCCCAAAAAAATTGAAATTCTGGAGTAGCAGATCTTGGCCATGAAACCCTCGCCGCTGAATTTTAAGTCAGAGCAGTAGCAGGATTTTTAGAAAATAATTTCTTGTTGAATCGAAAAGCCCGCGATCTTGATCACGGGCAGAGTCGATATTTTTATTCAATCCAAACTTTGAAGAACGTCCTAAAAGAATGAAGTAATTTATTTACACTAGTCCTCGACCCAATTTAAAAAGCTGCATTGAATTTTTGAGTTCTCTTCGTTCGGTTTCTTGATTTCGATATATTTCAAGCATCGGGCTATGAGATTCGATGTTCTTTATTGCAAAGGTCGTACAAGGTGGGTCCATTTCTTCGACAGTTATGTGTAGAGCTTCTTTGTTATTGATATAATAGATCAAAATTGCGTATGAGTTCCATAATATGAATATATTGTCGTCCTGAAAATGACATTCTCCATTTATTAAAGTAAACGAATTTACTCCTTCAACTGTAAATGAAGTTATGAACTCAAGCTTTGACGCGCTCATTGCAATTTCACCATGATCTAAAATGTCCACCCAAGCGCGATGGCTTGGGCTATAAATACGACGACTTGGCGATGGCATTGTATGGCTGCTCATAGATCATAGTATTTTCACCTATTTACTTTGCGGTCAATATTCAAATGACTTAAGTCATGCGTAAGGTCGGTATTTCCAGCAATTCTATCCAGGCGATTGTATGAAAATCGTAAACTCGGCGTCTTCCTGACCAGGTCGAATTCAAGCTACCTGGATACTTCAATTCAGGCCGCACTTGAAAAACTAAATTTTACCTTCTGTCCCATACAACCTAAAACCCTAAGCAGAACGTCCATAGAAATGCCTGATGTATTGCCTTTTACAATATTAGTTATACGAGCCCTCGAAGTTTCAGCACGCTTTGCAAGATCAGTAATTTTCATTTTCTTTAATTTGAAAACCTCAACAATTTTTTCGCTTACTTGCAATCGAAACTCCCACTCTAACGCAATGGACGGATCTAAGCCCAACATAACAGCTATTTCTTTTGGTGTTCTTGAAACGAGTATCTTTTTTTGTTTTTTCATTTTTTCAGTTCTCCAAAAGTTCATTAAGTCGTTTTTTGCCAATTGCAATCTCGTCTAGAGGGGTTTTTGGCGTCTTCTTTTTAAATGCATGAAAGAGCAAAATTCCCTCTGCGTATTTCGTGTAATAAAATGACCGATAAATTCCATCTTCTCCACGCACTCGTAGTTCATATGCTCCCTGAGAAAGGGTTTTCATCGGCAACGCGTGCGGTAGCCCTAGACTTTCTCCAAGCTGAAGTCGAAAGATAAGGTAGCCAAGCTCTTTTCTAACAGCTTCTGGAAACTCGCTGAGGGCTTCTTTCGCTTTTGGATGCCAGAGGACAAGCTTCATGACTCAAGTGTATCGAATTCGGTACGTTTTGTCAAGGTCTTTTTTATTTCCTTGCAGATTAACCTCTAATCTCCATCACTCCCCTGTCACCATGAAATCTAGTGACAAAATGGTGACGACAGCTAAGAAATCGGTAGGAATTGAGGGGGCTCAGCGGCAATTGAAATCAAAGCTAACTTCTTGTGATTGTTTAAAAACTTCTTTGTTTTAAGTGAGAAGCTAAACTAAGCTTGCAGTTCTAAAATTTCTTGATCAAAGATTCCTCGATAGTGACGAAGACATGCAAAAAAATAGCTCAGTAATTCGCATTGAAAGTCGTGCAATTTAAATCTTGTTTTTTTAGACACATGAGACTGTTCAACAAAGCCCCGCTCCGTCAACAGCCCTGAGAGATTTAATCTAAAAGCACGCCTACGCCGAATCCGGATCTCTCGCTTAAATCGAGTGGCCTGCGCAGCGTAGATATTTGTTTAGTGACTATTTTTTTAGGATGATGGTAAATTTGCGATGGAGGCGATAGATGAATTCAAATAACTGGCAAAAAGATATGTATGATCACTTTTTTAAGGCCAAGACGATTGGCTCCAAAATTTGGGCCGAAAAAGGTAAAGCTGAAGCTGATTTTGTTTTGAAAGTCTTAAATCTACCGGCTGAAGCAAAGATTCTTGATTTGC
>JAYVXS010000240.1:0-3966 GCA_043784965.1 Bdellovibrionales bacterium | reverse complement strand
CATACGAAAAAGGAATTAAAGTAACTGAAGAAGAATTTTCTGCGATTAAAATTCAACCACATAAATTTCGTTGTGATTGGAATTATACAATTATTTCTTGACATAAATTGTTCAAGTTATTATTTCGCTCGGCCTTAATGCGAAAATTAGGAGCAACGAAACGGCTTGTTGAGGTTGAAAAGGTATTGACTCGAAAGCCAGAGAAAATAGACTCGTCTTGCCCGTCGATCTTTGAAAACCGAATAGGCGAAAACCCACGACCAATAGCTGATCTTTTTGGTGGCGACTGTTTCTTGTCGCCAGAAAATGTAGCCCAATATCTCGATGTCAGTCGTAAGTTTATATACGAAATGATTGCGCGAGGTGAGCTAAAAGCCATGGTCGTGGGAGGTAGATTGAGGAGGATTCGGCGAAGTGATTTGGAATTGTGGCTCACTTCTTCTAACTCGGGTCTCGCGCAGCGAACTCGAAAAAATGTTACGCCCAAAAAACAAGGCGGCAACATTGAAGGAGAAGCAGCATGAACAAAAGTCAAAAAACACTTTACCGCAAAACGATACGGGTAAACGGTGAGCGCACCAGTAAATATTTTTCCAGAAAGATAGATGCTGATCGCTGGTATGGCGAGATGAAGCGTAAAAAAGAACAGACCGAAAGTGGGATCGAGATTAAGTTCGAATCACCGATGTTAAAAGACTATGCACTCAATTGGTTAAAGACAAGACTTGCGAACGGCCAGCCCTTGTCATCATTTAATCAAGAAGAGTCTAGACTTCGGATGTACGTATTGCCCGCGTTTGGTCATCGAAAACTTTCTGAGATCATGTCGAATGAATGGGAAAGCTTTTTGAATGTTTTGATTTCAAAACATAAATTGCATCCTGCGACCAGAAATCGTGTCAGAGCTATGATGAGCAAGATGTACAACGATGCTTTGAGACAGAACTTGGTTTCGAGAAATCCGATAACACTTCTTCCAAGGCTCAAAGAGTCGATGAAGAAATGGGATTACTGGGGAACTCGCGAGGAAACCGAAAAGTACTTGGGCGCCGCCAAAGAAGGGCATTATTGTCACTATTTGTACGCGTCTTTGTCTTTGAACTCAGGCTGTCGTATCGGCGAGATCTTGGCTTTGGATCTTAAAGACGTGGACCTTGAGAAGAGAAGAATAAGGATTTGGAGAATTTTAGAGAACGCATCGAATACTGTGCAAGAGCGAACCAAGGGTTTTAATGAGAGGTGGTTGGGGATCAACGATGCTTTGTTTGAGGCTTTTAAAAACTATAGTGCTCACTCAAAGTTTTTAGATGAAAGCACTCCGCTTATTCATAAACCAGACGGCTCCAGGCATGATCATAGGACGGTTCGAAGAATTCATGGACAACTTTGCAAGCAGGCGAAGGTCAGAGCGATCAGGATTCACGATCTGAGACATACGTTTGCAAGTCACTACATTATGAATGGCGGGAGTCTAGCTGAACTTCAAGGGCTCTTAGGGCATTCAAGCCCAATGATGACCTTGAAGTATGCGCATCTGTCTCCCGGCTTTTTAGAATCAAGAGCGAACGTCGTTTCGTTTGCGATCCAAAAAATTCAGGATAAAAAAGATGAAGCAGCGCGACTGCCCAGGACTTTGAAACTCGTTTGAAAAGAAAGGCCAAAGCTCTGTCACCATAGTGTCACCATGAAGACCGAAAAAATACTTAAAGTCGTTTCGAGGCAAGTTTTGAAAATTTCGTAAGCTATCGGAAGAAGTAGAAAAAAAATGCCCCGGGCCAGACTTGAACTGGCACGCCCGTTTAACCGAAGCCCAGGATTTTAAGCTCTATCTCCGAGTCCTAACAGTATGCTTTAACCAACCTTAGCACCATTTATATTTGATTTAGAAAAACAAAACGTGTCATTTGGCACCCAAATGGCACCGAGATTTTTAAGTTTGCTTTTTCCGGCTTGAGAATGCGCTCTTCATGAATGAGGCCGCAACGGACGCCGCTTCATCTTCAGCTTTCTTTAAAAGATGAGAGTAGACCGTCATCGTAATCATCGCGCTTGCGTGCCCTAGCCTTGCGCTCACTGCGTTTACTGGTACGCCTTCGCTAAGTAATAGGCTGGCGTGAGTATGTCTTAAAGAGTGAAATTTGAGCCCTGGGAGGCCTGCGTTCTTTGCTAGTGTGTTGAACCTTCTAGTTACGTTGTGCGGAGTCATAATCTCGTTTGGTTTAGAAATGGACTTCGGAAAAATTAATGCGTTATCAGGCATAGACTTTCCAATTCTCATGGAGATTTCATCTTGATCCTTGATATGGGCTTTTAATTCATTAATTGTATCTTCATCAATTTTAATGGTCCGTCTACTTTTTGAGTTTTTTGTGTCGCCAATAACTAAGCCATTCTTTTTTGTCTGGTTTACAGCACGTTCAATTCTTAGGGTTCCTTTTTCAGGATCAAAGTCAGTACGTTTACATCCAATAATTTCATTTCGTCTTGCGCCGGTCGCACACGCTATAAATACAATTGGGAAAAGGTCATCACTTTCTATTTTTGAGAAGAGATCATCTAACTGATTGCGGTCGAGAGCATAGATTTTTTCTTTATTCGTAACTGAATGAGGATCTTTTGGTTTTGGAGCCTCAGCATATATGCAGACGTTTTTATCAATATACTCGTAGCTAAGTGCTTTAGACATGGCCTTTGAGAAGGCTCTGTGAACGTGCGATAGCGTAGTTTCACCAAGGCCTCGTGGTGTACCGTTTTTGCCCTGTGGGATAAGTCCTTTTTTTCGAAGCTTTGCATACAAACTTTCGATGTTCTCTAATCTGACATCCTTTAGGGGAATCTCACCTATGTAAGGAATGACGTGAATGCGCAACAATTGACAATATCGTTCATGAGTCTTTTCTCTTACATTTGGTTTATGAATCTCTAGCCATTGTTCGAGCCATTCGCCTAGCGTGCGTTTTGAAAGATTAAGGGACTTTGATCCTTCGGCTTCTGTAATTCGCTTCCTTAACAGTCTATATGCGCTTGCCTCTGATCCATGATGAGTTTCGTATGCAGTCCTTCTTTCTCGGGTGACGGGATCAGGTTTCATGTCGTACTTGATACGATAGACATTTTCGCCACGTTTGATGACTGAACCCTCTGCGCGACGAGATTTCAATTTTTTAGTTCCCAAAGGTCGTTTAAATTGTAAAATATCCGTCTGAGTTTGTTCCATCAAATCTATCCCTGTATTGCAATGAGCTTGTTTTGCTTTCTAGCGTTTTCCGTGGCGGTTCGTACCTGTCTCCCACATTTGGAGTTTTTGCCGCTTTGGGGGCACCATTCTTTGTTCGGTTTGTACTCACGTTTATCCCAAGTATTCGTGCATTCTAAAAATTTACAGTAAGATGTGTTTAAGATGTGTTCATCATTCATGAGGCGAAGGTAATCAGCCTGGGTAGCTTCGATTTCATCTCTTACTAATTTAAAGTTTTCAAATTTTTTGCGCGATTTGATGCTCGGCTTAAGCACGTATCCCTCCCTATATCTTTCTACTTCTAACATAAGGGTGCGATAGGCGGAAAATACTCTTTCAAGATTAGCTGGATTACGAGTTTCCACTTGAGAAATTTCTCTGTATTTTAAATTAGTGTATTTTGTAATTACTCTTTCCTGTCTTAAGCTCTCTGCAAAGTGCACTATTTTGGATACCGATTCATTTCTGTATGTCATTCCGTCGTTAAACAAATGCCCGTCGTCAAATAGATATCCGTGGCGTATAACGTATAGTAAGGCGGAGGTAGGACACCTTACACCTTTTTCAAAACTACTAAGTCTATCTTCTGTCCCTACAAATTCGCTAAGTAAGTTAGGGTAGTCTCTAGTTGTAACGCGCCAATAAAAAGCGGCAGGCCGCGCCAATTAAAAACGGATGACCTTAACCAAGCTGAAAGGCTTAGAGGAGTCCGTAATGTTGAACTGGAA
>JAYVXS010000239.1:0-12551 GCA_043784965.1 Bdellovibrionales bacterium | reverse complement strand
CAAAAATTATCCACTCTGGCGATTGCGCTGCTTTTAATTCCGCAGATTGGAATGTCGCAAGTTGCGAAGCCGATACAGAAATCATCTGGCTTACAGTGTTTACATATCGATGCTATTGAGCGAGCGTATCTGAATTCACATATTACATTTGGTAACTTAACCCCGCAGCTCGAGACTCGGACAATTGAGCAATATATTAAGCGGATAGATGGCGCAAAAATTTATTTACAAAAAAGCGATATAGAGCAAATCAAAAAAACTATTTTGGCCGGAGTCTTTTCAAAAATTAAAGAACGTAATTGTAAGGCGATCGATGAGGTCCAAGCACTTTTAATTAAACGTGTTGGCGAACGAGTTAAATTTGCAACTGAAACACTTGTAAAAAAGGAATGGAAGTTCGAGCCAAAAACCGAACTCATGCTTGACCCCGAGGGAAGAGAATTCGCAAAGACCAAAGCGGATTCTGATAAGTTTCAACTTAAGTATATTCAATTTCAGGTTTCGAACTATCTTGCGACTGGAGACGCTGATCTAAAAGCACCAGAAAAGGGCACAGAATTGGATGAGGGCGCCACGCATAAAAAGAACTTTGCGAATCCTTCGCAAAAGAGTCTTGACGAAGCCAAAGGCAATGTTTCAAGAAACTATGAGCGCCAACTGAAGAAACTGACTGATCTAAGTAAAGATGATATTTACGCAGGATATTTGGATTCTTTTGCCCGAGCCTTGGATCCACATTCTAGCTATTTTTCATCAGATTATTATGAAGATTTCAATATTCAGATGGGTTTAAAGCTCGAGGGAATCGGAGCAACGCTGAGTTCACAAGATGGCTTTACAGTTGTTGAACAACTCATTTCTGGCGGGGCGGCCAAAGAGTCGGATTTGATCATGCCACAAGACCGTATTGTAGCAGTTGGCCAATATAGTGAAAAAGGTGAAGCTGAAAAAATGGTGAATGTAGTTGAAATGGACTTACGCGACGTTGTTCGTCTCATTCGTGGCCCCAAGGGAACCAAAGTTCAGTTAACAGTTTTGCGTCGTGGGGCCGATGGCAAAGAGCGTATAAATATTTCTTTGAACCGTGCGCAAATTAAATTAGAGGATGATGCCGCTTCAATCTCGTATCTAGATAGAGATGTTTTAGGTCACAAAAGAAAACTTGCGATTTTGAATCTTCCGTCCTTCTATTCAGACTCAAAACCTGGCGGACGCTCTGCTGCGAGTGATATGAAAGTCCTACTAAAAGACGCTCGTGAGAAAAAAGCAGACGCATTGATCTTGGATCTTTCAAATAATGGCGGTGGAAGCTTAGAAGATGCGGTTAAAATTGCCGGATTCTTTATTAAGACTGGTAACGTTGTAAAGCAATCCACTCATACTGCGGAAAATGAAATTTTGTTTAAAGATAGAGATTCTGAAGTTGATTGGGATGGTCCGGCCTTGATTTTGACCAGTCGAATTTCAGCGAGTGCGTCTGAAATTGTAGCGGCGACCCTAAAGGACTATCAACGGGCGGTTATTGTTGGCGGGGATCACACCTTTGGAAAAGGTACGGTGCAGTCAGTTATGCCAATTCCAACGGGCTTAGGTGCTTTAAAGGTTACGGTCGGAATGTTCTATACGCCAGGTGGATTCTCAACTCAACATCGTGGTGTAGAGGCGGATGTTCTGCTTCCCGGAATTTTCTCTACTGATGAAATCGGCGAGCAATTTTTAGATTATTCTTTGCCAAAATCTCAAGTGAAAGTCTTTCTATCTGAGGAAGCCTACGTAACCGCCGGAGTTGGCACTTGGAAGAAGATCGAAAAGCCAGTTTTAGATTATTTGCGCAAGCAAAGTGATATGCGTGTAGCTAAGAGTAGCGAATTTCAAAAGATTAAAACTGATCTTAAAAAGGCAAAAGAACGTGGCAAAACTATCAAGCTTGCTGATTCCTTAAAGGACATAAAAGAAAAGAAGAGTGAAAAAGACAAGAAAAAAGAAGAAAATAAAGATGAAAAGCTTGCCGACTATTTAAAGCGTGCTGATATTCAAGAGGCTACCAATGTAGCAGTCGACCTAATTGAGGCCAGTGCCAAGCCAAACATTATCCTCACGGGTAAGACACAAAAGGACTTCAGCGCCCACGAATAGGGCGCGATCCGCCTTTGAGCGTGTAATTTAGAGTTGGCATATTGGAGCAGCGCCTTTTATTGATGACAGTCTTTAGAAGATGATTTACCAATAATTTATGAGTAAATATACAAGTCCAACGCTCTCAAGGCAGGGTAATATTAAGCAAACAAAGAAGACTCTGACGGCAAAAGAAGTGAAGTCAGATAAGCTTTCTAAGAGCTTATCGAACAAGGCCTCAAAAATTTCAGCCAAGACTACAGCAAAATATTTGTCAGCAAAACTTGAACTTCCAAAGCAAATTTTGCTGAGTATGCATGAGCATATGGTGACCTCGAGGGTACTTGAAGAGCGCTTGATAAAACTATATCGAACGGGCGATGCCTATTTTTGGATTGGCGGGACGGGCGAAGAGGCATTTGGCGTGCCCCTGGGGATGCTCACCCACAAAGGTCAGGGCCCTGAATTTGACTATTTACACCTACATTATCGAGGAACGCCGACCATGGTGGCACTTGGAATGCCAATGATTGATTCGATACGATTGCAAATGAATCGTGTAACTGACTCGTCAACAGGTGGCCGTAATTTCTGCAACCACTATTGCTTTCCAAAATGGAATGTCGTGCCGGTGGGCTCACCCATTGAGGTGCAGTATGGCATGGCCATCGGAACCGGTATTGTTCAGCGCAGGCTCAATCAACAAGGCAAAAAAGGAATTACCATAGTTACTGGTGGTGATGCGGGCTCCGCGGAAGGAGACTTCGCTTCGTGTTTGATCTGGGCTTCTCGGCCTGGCCAAGAATTACCAATGCTGATTACGGTGCAGAATAATCGTATTGGAATTTCAACGGACTATGCTTCTCAACACGGTGAAAAATTTGTTTCAGATCGCGGTCGTGCTTTTGGAATTAGAACCTCAGTTGTAAATGGCAACGACGCCATTGAGACCTATTTAGCAATACAAGCTGAAATGGCCTATATTCGAAAAACCGGTAAGCCGGTTTTGATGGAGTTTATGGTTTCTCGTCTCTACGGTCATTCTTCGGCTACTGGGGCAAATCGTGAAAAAGGCGAGGATTGTATCGAAAGCCTAGAGCGCAAAATGATCGATAGCAAAATTATTACATCGCAAATCTGCAAAGATATGTATAAAGCGTTAGATAATGAGTCAAAGCGCATTTCAGATGATGTTAGAAAAGAAGCGGCGCCAACTCCAGAAAGCATTTGGGAAAATATTTATTTTGGTAGCGAAAATGCGGATTGGAGAAAATTCTAATGGCAAATATGACTCAAGCCATTCGCATGGCCTTACATATCGGCGAAGTGAAATTAAATGTTACCGATATTTTTGGACAAGATGTGGGTGCGCCTCTCGGTGGCGTATTCACTGCCACACAGGGCTTAAAGACGGCGTGGAATACGCCACTCGACGAGCGCGGCATCATCGGCGCAGCCATGGGTATCGCGCTAACAGGCAATCGTTGTGTCGCTGAAATTCAGTTTTGTGATTATATTTTTAATACTATCGATCTCATGAAAATTGCCGGCAATACTTTGTGGGTAAGTAATGGCAACTACAATATGCCAATGGTTGTGATGACCCCAGTTGGTGCCGGCATTCATGGTAGCGTCTATCATTCTCATAGTTTCGATGCTTGGGCGACGCGTATGCCGGGCTGGAAGATCGTGATGCCTTCGACGCCACTCGATGCCTATGGCTTGATGTTGTCAGCGATTCAAGATCCAAATCCTGTTTTATTTTTAAAGCCAAAGGCACTCATGCGGGTACGCGGCGAAGAGCTCATTCCCGGTGAGCCCGCTGATGAGAAGACCTTAAAGGCCATGATTGATCAGCCGGTCGGTGATGTTGATCGTTTAAAATGGAAGCCAAAATGGCCCGAGCTAGATGCTGACTTTTCTATCCCAATTGGCAAAGCAAAGATCACTCGCGAAGGTAATGCCGCAACACTTGTGAGTTATGGACGCTCGCTATTGTTTTGCAATCAAGTTGCCGATCAGCTCAAAGAGCAAGGTCGTCACATTGAAGTAATCGACTTAAGATCACTCTATCCTTATGACTGGCAGATGATTAAAGAAAGTGTATTGAAGACCAAGCGGGTATTGTTTGTTAACGAAGATACAGAAGTAACCAACTTTGGAGAGCATTTGGCATATCGTGCGACGACTGAACTTTTTTATGATTTATATGCAAGGCCGAGAGTTTTGGCGGGCAAGAATATTCCGGGGATTGGCCTACATCAAAATCTCGAAAGAGCGACAGTTCCTCAAGTTCAGGATGTCTTAAGAGAGACGCTTGATCTCATTGATGAGGTCCCGTGAGTGTATCTACAAAAAAGAAAGCTCGCAAGCTAGCGAGTAGCTCTGTTGGATTTGATAAATACTATTATTATCTCAACAGTGTGCAGGCCCCTGAAAATGATGTTCTCTTTATGCGCAATACCTACAGAGAGCTGCGCGGAAAATATCCGACAAGTATGCGTGAAGATTTTTGTGGGACACATGCGCTTTCGTGCGAATGGGTTAAGCTCAGTCCAAAAAATAAATCATATGGGATCGACCTTGATTTAGAGCCGATTCTATATGGTCAAGAGCACTATGCCTCGCAATTGAAACCAAATCAGCGTGACCGAATTCAGATTTTACAGACCGATGTTCTCAATCCCGGTTTGCCGAAAGCGGACGTCATCTGTTCAATGAATTTTTCTAATTATATTTTCAAAGAGCGCGCGATGATGAAGTCCTATTTTCATAATTGCCTTACGACGCTCAATGACTCCGGAATTTTATTGATGGATTGTTTTGGCGGACCAGCTTGCCAACGTGAAAATGAAGAAATGACCCTACACAAGAATTTCAAATACTATTGGCATCAACGAAGTTTTAATCCAGTAACTCAACATGCTATCTTTAATATTCATTATAAGCCAAATGGTAAAGCTAAGGTTGAGAATGTATTTACCTATGACTGGCGAATGTGGTCGATCCCTGAACTGCGTGAGATGATGAGTGCAGTGGGTTTTCAAAAGACTTATGTATACTGGGAAGGCACCACTAGAGCAGGAGAAGGTGATGGTAAGTTTATTCGAAGCGAGGAAGGCGACGAATGTCTTGCCTGGATCGCATATATTGTCGGGACAAAATAGCGATTATTAGGACTTCAGCTCTTTCATTGTGAAGAGAGCTTGATATTCAAGACCGGCGGCTTTGATTTTTTCATTATTACCTTCGCTGCGGTCAATGACACAGATTACTTTTTGGACCAGGCCACCTATTGAGCGAAGATCAGTTGCGCTCTCAATTATTTGACCGCCCGTTGTAATCACATCTTCGATGAGAGTGATGTTTTTGTCCTTAATATTTGCGCCTTCAGCGAACTTCTGCGTTCCATAATCTTTAGCTTTTTTTCGCACAAACGTCATTGGCAAACCAGTTTTCAATGCGATTGCGGTCGCTAGTGGAATCCCGCCCATTTCAAGAGCGCCTAAGATTTCTGTTTCGGGCGGAATGAGCTGTATCATTTGCTCGGCGATTGCATTGAGTAAATCGGGCCTGGCTTCAAATTGATACTTATCAAAATACTCATTCGAGATTCTACCAGACCTAAGTTTGAATTCGCCTTTGAGATGTGCAACTTTGAATATTTCTTTGCAGAGTTCTTTGCGGTTCATATTATATCCCCTTTAATATCGGTAGCTGTATGTCCCTGTTCCGAAGCTCAAATCCTGGCATATTTTCTGCTTTAGCTTTAAATGAGTCAACCGAGTGGGGTCCAAATGCTTCAACTTCAGCAAATTTTCAAGCAGATTTCACAAATTAAAAGAATTGATATTCTAAGTCTATCTTTCATCTTCTTTATTCTCCTAACGCTTACTTTGGCGATGATTGCGCTAATGCGCTCGCTTCCTACGAGTTAGCTAGTCGTCTTTGTAACATCCATTTCTAAAATCTTCTTAGTTTTTCTATTGGTTTTTCGGGGTGGCTGCGGCGTTAAAGCAGGCCTTTCTTTGTCGTACTCAGGACTTAGTAGACTTAAACTCTTGTGAAGATCAAATGGTTTTTTAAAGCTCTGCTCACGGGCCAAAAAATCAACATAGAGTTTTGGTAGATTTTGCAGCTTAGTTTCAAGTCTAAGTGAGTTCAAATCGACACTGCGTTCACTCAGAGTATGGGTCGATTGCTTTCTCTTTAAGGATGAAAGGAGTCGATATTTATTGAGTGATGAAATGCGTAGCTCACTATTTTGCGAGATAAAGTCGATCAAAAGCCTGGTTCTCTCAAGTGAAAAAGCGTAGATCTCCCGTTCGGCACGTAGGGCTTTCTCTTCGTGTGACTGCATGCACTCGGTCTTTCTTTTGAGGTAAAGGCTGGTGATGATTTTTGCAATTTGTTTTTTATGATAACTAACATCGGCCTCGCCAAACTTTCGGCGTAATCTGCGTAGCCAGCGCCCACTCGATCTGGTGGATTCACAATCTGAAACTTGCGCTCCCCAGCTTTGAATGGAATCCAAATATTTTTGCTGCAGTCGTCGCATCGTTTTATCTTCATTTTCTGGATCTAAATTTTGCGATCGTAAATAACTTTGCCAACGCCCGAACATTTCAGGATGATCGTGACTGACGACCTCTTCAATTACTTTGAGCAAGCCCTCATTGCTGATATTTGAGTCGAGTGGCTCGAGTGTATCTTTCTTATTGGGTCTCTTGGACCCATTTGGCGTATTGGGCAGCAAGGGAGTCGGGTCGATTAGGATTTTTGGAGAACCAAGCTGAACTGAGGCCAGTGTCTGCGGCTGAAAAAAAAGGAGAGTAAAAATACATAAATATTTAAACAGCAGCCACCTCACACAAACTCTTTAAGGGTGGTTTCAATAGCAAATCGTGAGACTCTATCGACTTTATCGCTATCGAGACCAATAACCAATCGAATATTTGTGCCATCTTGGCTTTCAATCTTTGCGGTGGCCCCGAAGCTAAAAATAAAATTATATGGGTTATCTTTAAAAGACTGCTGTGCGATCTCGTCGTTGGCATGTTTTCGCATGGCCCGTGTCCAATCGGTTACACCAAAATAGAGTGCTTCGAGTTCTGATTTTTCTTGAGTGTTTATTGCTGCAGGAGCAATTTCACAGCCTACTTTCGCGTTAAACCGCTTGTTAAAATCCAGCAAAAAATTTTGAATCTGGCTTTGAATTTCCTCAACAGTAGGAGTCTTTTTAAGAGAAATATTGATTTGTCCACTCGAGAGTTGATCTACCACGGTGTCTGCCTCATGCACCGTGAGCCCTGCGATTTCATCCACAAAAATATAAGTGAGATCTTGAGCTGCATCCTCACTGGCGCGATAGTTCGCGACCAAAATGGACTTTTTCTCAGGTCCAGAATTAAAACAAATTAGATATCCTTGAATGTATTGCCCCGACTTCAAGTAAATACTGACGACCGGCACCTTTTGGCCCTTAATCGCAGCGGCCTCTTGAAATACCTCAGCAAGTCGCTCTAAACTTGAATGAACGCCTAATTGAGGGATGCCTACCAGCTGCGTTATATCAAACATTTTTGCCTCAAAAGTTTAATGGGCAGACTCTTCATAGCCCATGATTTATACAGAAGATCTAATTATGGGGTAAATCCTTCTGAAGCGTCAAGTGACAAGCCAGAAATTTTCTACTCTTGTGACGTGGAAATTGAAAATAAGGCTGTGCAGGACTATTGAATTTTGTTTCAATGGAGCAATGGCGGTTTCAGGGCATAAGAAATTACGAATTGCACAATTCAATCTTGAAAACTTTTTCGTTTATATTGATTACCCTCTTTTAACCAATCTTGAGTCTCTTTCAGAGACGGATTGGCAGAAACATTCGATTTCAAGTTTTGAAAACAAATCACTCCAGTCTATTCGAGAAATTGCAAAATGTATGCGGGATATTGATGCAGATATTTATGCACTTTGTGAGGTCGGTGGGGTTGAATCGATCAATAACTTTACGAAGAATTTTTTGAATGACGAATATAGAGCTTTTTCGATTGAAGGCAATTCGAATCGTGGAATTGATCTGGCTTATTTAGTAAAGAAAAATCTAGCCTATAGCTGCGAGTTGAGAACACATAAGAATCGATCCATTGATTTTCTTTATCCGCATGAGCGACAAAGTGTCGCTGGCGGTTATCTCGACGCAGATCACAGTCTTAAGTTTTCGCGAGACGTCTTAGAGCTAAGGCTGCGGGCTGTAAATAGCGTTGAGCCCGAAATTGTTTTACTCAATGTTCATTTAAAATCTCAACTCGATAAAGATAATATTGACCCACTTGGAAAAGATCGAAGACGGGCAGAGCTTGAAAAGCTCATTGAAATATACACAGAGATCCTTGGCGAATTTCACGAAAAGGTGCCCATTCTCATAGCTGGGGATTTTAATGGGATTGCATCTAAGCAACTCACCGACCCAGAGTTTTTGAATCTTCATCTGAAAACTACACTGCAGGATGTATTTGATTTAGCAGAGATTCCTCAAGACAACAGGGTGACCCAGCTTCAGTTTGCACCCTCCGGCAAATGCTGGAAAAAGCAATTTGATTATATTTTTGTTTCTCAGAATTTGAAGAATATGATCATTGCTAATGAAACATTTGTTTATCGCTTTAAAGATGAATTTGGTTCAGAAATGAAGCTGCCGGCAACGTTGAACGAAAAGCGAAAACTTGCATCGGATCATTACCCGGTGGTAACGACAATAAAATTAACATAAATGATGAGTTAGATGACAACATTGACAAGCCTATATTCAAATGATGAAGTAAGTCTCAGGAAATTTTTATAAAAAACAATTTAATAGCAGGAAACTATGGAAAACGAAGCACTTCTCAAAGCTGAAATCGAGAAATTAAAAGCTGAAAACGAAAAACTTAAAAAACCATCCCGTGGAACTATCTCAATGAAAGTAAGCGAAAAGGGAGGGCTTTCGGTCTATGGGCTAGGAAGGTTTCCGGTAACTCTATATAAAGAGCAATGGACAAAGTTATTGGCTGTTAGTGATTCTATTTTAGAGTTCATCGAGCAACATCAAGATCAACTTAAAACAAAAGATTAATCTGCACTTTCATGGCTAGAAATGAAAGAGGTCTAATGAAATCAAAGCCGGCGGCAAAAGCAAAGTCCCAATTGAAAAAAAGAATTGGCGTGCTCACTGCTGGCGGCGATGCACCAGGGCTCAACGGAATTCTTGAGGCCAGCTGTCGAAGTTTACTTATGGCGGGCTATGAGATTGTAGGGATTTGTGACGGCTTCGAAGGAATTTTTGAAGGCCTTACCAAGCCAATTAATTTTGATACTTTACGCGGCCTGCACTCTCAAGCCGGAACCTATCTTGGCAGTTCAAATCGTGCGACCGTGCGAAAACGTGAAAAAGAATTCGTGCAAAAATACAAAGCCCTCGGACTTCGTGGCTTACTCGTCGCCGGCGGAGATGGCACATTCAATTCCCTTTCTCTGGTGGCAAAAGACATTCCGTTAATAGGAGTTCCGAAAACAATCGACAATGATTTATCGGGAACTGAAATTACTTTTGGTTATGATACGGCATGTTCTGTCGTGAGTGATGCCGTTGATGCCCTTCGTGCAACCGCTGATGCTCACAAGAGAGTCATCATAGTCGAAACAATGGGGCGGACATCTGGTTGGATCGCTCTCGGTGGCGGTTTAGCTGGCTATGCCGATGCAATTTTAATTCCTGAGCGTCCCTACAATAAGAAAAAGTTTTTAGAATTTCTACGTCATCAACAAAACTTAGGTGCGCGTGGAATTCTAGTCGTTGTCAGTGAAGGCGCCAGGGCTCACGGCGAAAAAGCAAAGGTTGCCTTTGAAGTTAAAGACAGTCCCGAAGCTGCTCGTTTCGGTGGTATTGCACAAAGCCTTGCGCGCTGGATTGAAAAAGAAATCGGATGGGAATCTAGACATGTAGTTCTTGGACATTTGCAAAGAGCTAGACATCCTACGACCACTGATCGTTTTCTCACTCTTGCAATGGGAGTTGAAGTGGCAAGACTGGTGCAAAAAGATCAGTGGGGTTTTGCTGCGGTTTATCGCGAGGGACGCGTAACCAAGGCTCCGATATCAGACTTGATGAAGGCTGCACGGTTGGTGGATCCGAATCATCGCTGGGTAAAGCTTGCCCAATCACTACAAATTTTCATTTAAGATTTTAAACGCTCAAGTAAGAGCTGACTTAGGGCCCGCCCAAAAATGCTTTTAGATTGGCCGCGTCCAAGGTTTATTTTCAGCTTATTTTCGCAGGGCTCATTTTCGTATAGCAAAAGTTGAATCACGCTTCGATGAAAATCCAGGTCGAATCTCAAAATCGAATCCAGAGTTTTTCAAAGCTCGCTTGAGTATTCCTGTGCAGGCATAGGTCGCGAAAATACATTTTGGGGCGCAGGCCTTTTCGAAAAAATTCTCGAGAAATTCTTGGGTCCACAATTCGGGCGTCGACTTGGAGCTAAAGGCATCAAAGAGGATACATGAAAACTTCTTGATAAATGTTGTATCGCTAGTCAATAAATTACGAAATTCAATTTGTGAATCTTGCAAATGCATTTTGAGTTGAGTGAATTCAATTCCGCATAGTTCTGCTGAAGACTTTAAGGTCTGATCATATACCTTCTGAAACTCTGAATGTACGGACTGACCCCGAAGCCAATTTGAAAACTGCTCGCGCAACCTTGCGTCAGCTTCAAAACTTTCGGCATAGTAACTTTTACCAGCTTGTAACATAAGAGCTGTTAGTAAAGTTTCGCAGTAGCCAAGCCCCAGGCCCACCGATAAAAAGCTTGGTTCTAGTCCCAAGCTAAGTGATGTTCGCATTGCATGGCCATAAATATAGTTTGTTTCAGAGAAGGCACCACGTAAACTATGCATGCATTCTGAGGCGCTGCCGCTTTCAGAGTTGATAAAACGCATGGTGAAGCTGGCATCATCCGTAGCTTCAAACAAAAACCAATCATTCATGGACTTTTCAGCCGAGTTAGTAGAAATCATGTAGTAAATGGAACTCCAAATCTCGCCAAAAATTCTAAACCAAGCCGGACTCTCAAATATCGCTCTGGGTATAGATCCGGGGCAATGGGATGACAAGCCATTTTTTCCGGTGAGTGTATCCTATAAAAAGAGATTCGGTTCTAAGGTTTTTAAAATTCCGGTTTCGATTGCTGAAGATTGTCCGAATCGTCGCGGAATCAACGGTATGCAAACCTGTATTTTTTGCGATGAATGGGGATCCTTTGCTTATCCAGAAAATGCCGAACTCGCACTTCGCGAGCAAATTACTTTGCATCGAACAAAAGTTGCGAATCGATTCAATGCCGAAAAATTTTTAGTTTATTTTCAGGCCTATACTTCAACCTTCACTAAGCTCGCAGAATTAAAGCTGGGTTTTGATATAGCACTTGATACTCAAGGCGTTGTTGGACTGATTGTGGGTACTCGCCCAGATTGCATCTCAGAAGCTGTTTTGCGAACTTGGCAAGAGTACAGCGAAAAAACTTTTATGGCGGTTGAATTTGGAATTCAAAGTTTTGATGATGAGCAACTGATTTGGATGAGGCGGGGACATACGGCTGCACAATCTATTAAGGCAATCGAACGAGTCGCAAAAATGTCGGCAATTGACATAGGCATCCATTTAATTTTTGGCTTCACTGGAGAAACTGATAAACAGATTATAGAAACGGCAAAGTTGTGCAATAGTCTGCCAATCAGTAATGTAAAATTGCATAATTTGCATGTTTTAAAGAATACTCCATTAGAGAATCTCTACGATGAGAAGAAATTTGTACCGATTGAGAAGTTCGAGTATGCCCATCGGGTCGGAGTTTTTCTTGATCATCTATCGCCTAATATTGCGGTTCATCGCCTAGTAGCCCTCGCCTCTCGCTGGGACGAACTCGTTGCCCCACCATGGACGCGCGACAAAATGCGAAGCTACCAAGAGGTGCTTGATTATTTGCGAGAAAAGGCTCATTGCCAGGGGCGATTTGTACCACTAAGTAACTAGCCCGGATATTTCATCAGTTTCGTGGTAAAATCGTAGATTCGCAGGCTGGCCTGGCACTTGAGAGACCTTTGAGTGACGCAACTTCAAAGCAGCTTGTCGCAATGAAAAGATCTCGAAAACGCCAGGAGCGAAGCGCCCAGACTAGCGAAGCGGCGATAGCAACAGAAATCTGATGAAATATCCGGGCTAGGGCGGTTTACCGGCAGCCGCAGCCGGCTGCTGTTTTTTAGTTTCAGCTCCTGAGTACTTTATCACTGTCCCAGAACTAAGGGCCCGCGCAAAAATAATTGTTACAATTTTGCTAGGTCTTTTAAATCAGCTCTTCGTTGGTCGTCGTCCGGTTAGCGCCTCTGGCTAGCCGTTC
>JAYVXS010000238.1:0-12652 GCA_043784965.1 Bdellovibrionales bacterium | reverse complement strand
CGGACTGAGGATCGACGAAGACATATCCTTTGCGATATGTTGAGGAGACCGCAAGGAGGAGCGCTTAAAGATGGCCGAGAGATGAGATGCTAAATGTCTAACTTATTTCGTCACAACTCCTTAACTGTTGTTTTTTCGAAGCATCAGATTACTTTGATTTCATCTCGAAGATTCCGTCCCAGCTCTCGTGAGGAGGTTCTTTGAGATAGTCCTTGCACCTCTCGACATAGAGTTTACTCGGTTCGTCATTTGGAACAAGTTGCAAAACCAAATTGAAGCTATTAAGCGATTCGGTGAATTTCTTATCGTGGTAGGCGACAAAGGCGGCATTCCAATTTTTAAGCAATTCAGTAGCCTCTGCGCTGGGGGCGCCTTCGCTCATAAGTTCAAAAATACGCACCGGAAGTTTTTTGCCCTTTACTTTCACCCAGTCTATTTCACGTGTGATGAAGCTTTCGCCCGCAGCTCGCTGAGTAAATTCGCTAATAATGATGCGCGTACCATACTGTTTATTAATTCCCTCAAGCCTAGACCCCAAGTTAACAGCATCTCCCATAATGGTATAGCTGCGCACGGTAAGAGAGCCCATGTTTCCAACGCTCATCTCGCCCGAATTTAGCCCGATGCCGATATCAATTTCAGGAAGGCCTTTCGCTACCCAATCAAGCTGTAACTCCTTTAGTTTCACAATGCTTTGAAGCGCACACCGACAGGCCCATTTCGCGTGGTCTTCAAAATGAATGGGGGCTCCCCAAAAAGCCATGATGGCATCGCCCATATATTTATCAAGTGTTCCCTTGTTCTCAAAAACCAAACTTGTCATAGGTGTTAAATAACTATTGAGTAAATCAGATAGGGCGCGTGGATCTAGTTTTTCAGAAATTGTCGTGAATCCACGCACATCAGAAAACATTACTGTAAGCTCCATTTTCTTTCCGCCGAGCTCGATATTGCTCGGATCGGCCAAAATTTCAGCAACGATAGAGGGTGATACATATTTTTCAAAGGTTCCTTTTAGTTCTCGCTTTTTTCTTTCCTCGGTAAAATATTTATAAAAGGTGAGTACAATAAAAAGAGTGAGAACGAATGAAAGGGGGATGACAATGTTGATCACAATTCCATTTCCAAATAGAAAGAATTTATCTGCATAGTAAAGCGCGGTGGCGCTACATAAAGTTAGCAATAAACCGGGAATCGAGCTGAACATTGCTAATAAATAAGAAAAAATGGCGCCAAAAAATAGGATGCCAAAAGTCATATAACTTTGTTCTTGGACATGCGTCCTTAAAAAGCCAGGTTGATCTTTCAATTCTATTGGAAGCACTCTTCCGGTTTTAGCAATCTCGGTTTTTTTAAGTTCGACTAGGAGATTAGAAAGTACATTGGCGTGGGTTTCGACTCCTGGATAATTTTCTTCGAATGGAGTGACTCGCAAATCATAAATACCGACTGCCGTTGCCCCAAAAATGAGAATTTTATCCTTTAGAAATGCTTTTCGATTCACATTCTTGGTTTCACGAATTTCAAATTTTTTTGACTTGGGGTCAAGCTCGGCTCTCTCATAACTTATGGTTTCTGAGTTGTTAAGAAGTTCAGCTGCCGGAATGTGGGCAAACATTTTCTGTCGACCTGAATAATTAATTGAAAGCTCTCCAAGCGCATTAACCGGAATCTTCATTACCACATCACCATTTTCATTTGTGGCAGAAAAGTCAGAAACAATTTTATGTGTTTCATCTGCACGATTAAAGCCCTCTTCGTTTATCTTGACTTGAATTCCAAATTTATTGGCGAGCATAAAGGCTTTAAGTGCAATACTCGGAAAGTAGTTGTAGCCCCAATGGCTTATTAAGTAGCTTTTTCGAACGGTGCCGTCCGAATCGAGATCAGCATTGAAGTAACCGCTGTGCTTTGTCGGATGCGCCAAAACCGGAAAGTTGAGCGTCCAGTTGTAAATAGGTGCGACCGAATTTACCAGAAAATGATCTTTATAAATAGTCACCCATTCCTCAAAGTTTAGGTTCGCAAGTTTTTTGTTTTCGGCTTGAGCTTGTGACCAAGCATCCTTAAGTGAGAGATCCTTGAAGTCAGAGATGATCGGCGAAAATTTCTCAGGAGAAATTAAATTGTCTTCGCGACTTAAAAAGCGTGAACAATAGTTACTGGTAGCAAGTTTACACAACTCTTTTAGATCGGCTATGTTTTTTCTACCAAGAATGACTTCAGTTTTTTTGAATAGCTCCGGAATTTGTGCCAAAAGTTTTGGGTCACTTTCAAAAATAGTTCTAAAGCTTTGATCGTCTTCCAGCAATATTTTTTGTAGTAAAATAGCCAGCTGATCTTTCGGAATATTAATCCCAAAATTCGTAAACATTGTTAACAATTGATCTTGATAGGTTTTATTTAAATTGAGCCATTCGGAGAGTTCTCGGATTTCGATTTCATCGAAGTACGTATTGATTCGAGTTTTGAAAATACTGGGTAATCGCTCCTTTTCTTCTTCCGAATCCAGTACCACAATCGGGAGTTCTTCTTTGTTCCAATATTTAGCGTAAGGAGATCGCTTAAAAAGCAAATCGTCGCAAGCATCTTGCCATGCCTTTCTTGCAGATGTGACATCTTCTGCAAAGAATGAGCCCAGCACTATGTGATCCGCATTTTTCTTTATGGCTTCAGCAAATTTATGATCGCTGGCAGCGGCAATCATTTCTTTACTTACGAAATCATTCAGAATTGGATTTAGAACTGAGTTTTGTTGTAAAAAGGTTTTTAGTTTACTTAATACGGGCAATGAGGAGTTTTGATCTTCTTCAGAAAACACCGCATCGAAGGCAACTACTGTAGCTCCGGCAGCTATAGCATTGATAACCAACTGACCTATTTTCTCTCGGGGCCATGGCCATCGACCTTCTTTATCAATTGAACGATCGTCGACGGCAACGATCGCAACTTGCTCGCTTCCATATTTTGGACCGCGGTCAAGTAGTCGCCAATCAATTGACTTTTCGTGAAGTAAATTGAGTGCATGATAAATTAAATTTAAGCTGCCGTTAGATTTATCTTTATTTTCTTGGCTGTAGTAATGGGTGAGAATGTAAAAAAACAAAGCCGTAACAACTAGACCTAAAGTTACCGGTGAGATAAAGATCTTAATCAGCTTTTTTATTTTTTTCTTCATTCGCAGACGATCCTTATTTTGAGGCTTGGGGCAGCTTCTCATTGTAGGAATAGAAGGGGTGTCGAAGCAAAGAAATTTAGAAAATGAAGCAGACTAATTGCCAGGAGGTTTTTGTAAAAATAAGGGCCTTGGTCTGCCTGGGCCTTGAGGTTCTTGAGAAGCATTCAATCTAGATGATATTCTATTCTTGTAGTATTTCACAATCGACTGGAGGTCAAATGCAAGCACGCTTTAAGACTGAAGCTGACATTCAAATTATTGAACTTTTTGGACGAGTAGAGATTGAAGGGTCAGAATCTTTTAAACAAAGTTGTCTAAATACCCTTGTCGGGCGAAAAGTTATTTTTGATTTGGCGGGACTCAATTTTGTTGGCAGTACAGGGATATTAGCATTTTTGGAGGGACTTCAAGAGTTCGCAATGCAAAACCCAAATCGATTTAAATTTTGCCATGTCGGTTCAGAATTTAAAAAAATATTTGCTGCCACAAGCCTGAATTGCATCGAAATATTTGAATCTCTTCAAATGGCAGTAGTAGCTTATCAAAATATTGAAACTAATCAGAACACAGCGACTGAGCTCATACCGTTTAAACGTGACACTTCAATTTTTAAGGATCTCGATATTATTGAGGCCCCTGGAGATCTCGAAAATTTAATAAATTCGAATGGGTCGCCTATCGATAATGATTCAAATTAGCTAATCCCTTTTTATTACGTCTTTTTCGTTGATGCGTAATTCGTTGCTTTTTACTGGAGTGGCGTTGTTTAAATTTATTAATTCACCGTGAATGTATTCAAAATTATTATGTTTCAGTCTTTGCGGAAACCAAGCAAGAAATTCACGTTCACTAGATCGACAAACGGCTTGTCGGGTTTTACCCTTTTCAGCTAATTCATCACCAATTACGCGAGCTAATGCATACTTAATCTCTTTGTTTTCATGGGCACTGAACGCTGGTTTTTTCTTTCTCATAAGTAAGTAGGAGAAGGTAAGGGTTTCATTTTTAAATGGAAGCTGTTTTTCAATCGCACTAAGCCATTTAGTTTTTTCGATTGCGATTCGGTCATGGCACCAGTCGCTCTTCGAGTGGGTGAGTAACGGGCAGTCCATCTGGTGGGTACAAGGCGCCCAGGCGAAAAAACCATTTTTGAGCAGCTCTGATCTCAGGCTCATTAAATTTCTAGCTAAGAATGAAGTCGACGGCTCGATGATCATCAGCGCTTCAAATCTATTCGCTTGCTCTAAGAATTTAGCTTTTTCTAAAGTCGAAAACTCATTCCAACTATAGGATAGACAGGCAAGATCAAAAAAATCATTGTCCGCAAGCTGATCTTGTTTTGTGAATTTAGGTTTGCCAGGGGCTTCACTTAAGAGATGCTTTTGAATTTCAATCGCCTCTTGGGAGATGTCCATGCTCTGAAGCGTCTTCCAATCTGGCTTAGCTTCGAGCAGACTGAGCGTAAGCGAGCCCATCCCAGAGCCAATGTCGACGGCGCTATTTAATCCGTCAAAAAAACCAAGGCGAGCCGCTTCTATGCAAACCGCCTGAGCGCGTAAATAATTTAACGGAAAGTAATAAGCAAGATAGGCAATTTGTGCCCATTTTTCAGAGAGTGGACTTTTTGCTTCTCCACTAATGAAGTGATCTGACAGTCTAACAATATTTTCTTTGATTCGCGAGATCGCATCTGGATCACAATTCAATTTTTTGAGTTCGAGCCAAATTTTTTCTTCTAATTTTTTTGGAAATTGAATTGTTCTGAGTTTTGGCATTTTTTTAGACCTACTGTGTTTGGGGTAAAAAAAAGGGGCTGAGTCGAGGGGTAGCGACTCAGCCCAGCCAAGGTGAAGAAGGTCCCAGATGCAAGGGGGTGGTGCATCCGTTACAAACCTATAAAGCAATCGCCAGGCCAAAGTTTAGATGAGCTAAATCCTCAGAATTTCATCCTTATGCCTTTTGAAAAACCATGTTTTGTTAGTCAACTAGGCTGATTTTTGTTACTATCTTAAGGTATTTCGCACTTAAGGTATTTCATTAAGCTATTTTCGAAGCCAGGACTATTCATGTTTTTCAAATATACCTTGTAAGCGGTTCTTAAGCGCTTCGATTTTATTTTCAGCAGGCTTGGCAACCCTAGCTTTACTGGGCTTTGGGGCCTCTGCTTCTTCTGCATCATATTGCTCTTCAACGTCCTCAGGGTCGCTTTGTTTTTCAATTTGATTCTGGACTTTTTTCTCCGGAAGCTTGGTTTTTGAATCGTTCAAAAATACGTCCTTAATCTTATCGGTTTCTCTTTTTGCCACAAAGTAGAGTGTTTTTTTAAGGATCTCTTGAATACTTGCTTCTGCGAAGCTTGTCTCAGGCTTAGTTAAGGTCCCGCTCAGAGAGAAGGGAACAATAAATCTCCCTTGAGTGTCTGAGTTTGCTAGCTTTACGTCTCCACCTATTGGGGTGTCCGCCAAAAAGGCGGTGCCATTGAGATTTAGTTTCTGCGTGGGTAGAAGTACCGTGCCCTTGGCCTGAAGCTCATTCCTTGCCGGCGTTAATAGTCGAAAATCTGTGACATTCAAAATAGCATCCGAAAATCCGAAGAGAACAGATAACTCTGATCCAGATGAGTTTATAGTTGCAGGTTTTGGTTTGCCTATCCCAGGTATTTGAGCAAGTTTCTCATTTAACAATTCATCCATCCCGCGGTTTGAAAACAAGGCATTCTTTATCTTTAGAAGCCCATTTAATTTCAGGCTCGAAAGCCAATCGCTTGGAGCGGGAAACGGCAAATTAAATGAGAACTGCCCCGAGGCATCGCCCTTTAGTAAACCTGTTGAAGAACTTTCAATTGAGGTTAAAAACTGACTTGAATCTATGCTTTTGAAATCGCATTGACCCAATAGTAGGGGCATCGTCTCTTTCATATCGTATTTGATGTTTGAAAAATAAATTTCCCCCGAATCGATTTTTGCGATTTTAATATAACCAGACATCATCTGATCATTCAGATTTAGAACGCTTGCTATCGATTCAGCCGCTAATCGATCATGTGTAAATCGGCCGATCTGTGTTTCAAACTTAAAATTTGAGGACTTTATTTTTGGCCAGTAAAAGAACTTTGAAATATCGTTGGCAGTAGATTCATCGTTGCTCGGCATTTCAACTTCTGTGCTGCTACTTTTTAAATTGCTAAATTGAAAATTTGAAAGTCTCAAAGCTGTGGTCCCTCTAATCTCAATAGGATCTAAATAATTGCTAGTGCCATAGGGTCCATTTATATTGGCGTCAGCTTCAATTTGTCCGGCAATTTGAAGTAAGGGACTCTTCGACGCGTACGCCACCGCCGCCCGAAATGCTTCGAGTTTTAAAGAATTGATATCTATACTCCAGTTAGAGGCTTGATTGCCGCGAATGGTGGCGTCTATTCCGATTCGGCCAGTCAACGGAGCACTCGAAAAAAATGAAATATACTTTTCCCATCCGGATAGACTCGTAGGATCAATGTGCAGTTTGACTTCAGAGGGAACGTCCTTTGAAAAGCTCAAGTTTCCGTTGACAATGGCTTTCAAATTTATGAAATCCATTGAAAGGTCCAGAATATTGAGTACCTGATCTCGACCAATCAGATTGATCGAAAATCCCATAGGTACTTGTTTCGGCTTGTTAAATAGACCGGCGCTCTTTATATCGAGATTATTCAAGTTTGCGTGAAGTTTGAAATGATCAATTTTTAAAATGTCAAAATACGAAAAGGCTAAGTCGCCATCAGCGATCAATGGACCATTTATGATGAGATTGTCTCGTTGTAAATTCACGTCAACTGAAAGAGATTTAGCGTTTAGCTTGCCAAAAAATTGCCAGGCTCCTCCTGAAATTAATGTGGCGCTTAGTTCTGTTTTGAGGGAGCCCTTCCAGTTTTTAAATTGCTCTATGGTGGGAGGAGTCTTTAATTTAGAAAAATCCAGGATATTTGAAGTGAGCTTCCAACTACCGATATCTTCGAGAAATTTTTGCTCGCCGGTTAAATCGAAGGCAATGCCGGAGATCTTGCCAGAAGCTTTCGGGAGTGAAAGCACCTGATCTTTCAGAGTAAATACACCATCGAGTTCAATCGGCAAACTGAGTATCGGATGGAGGTTTGTCAGTCGTGTTTTAAGAGTCACAGCCCAATCTTTTTCGATTCCCGGAATCTTAACTTCAAAATCGATGGGATCTAGAGTGCTTTCATTTTCAATTTCACCTTTTGTTGAAATTTGAGTTAATTTAACTTTTGCATGTTCCACCTTAAGATTTACATCAAAGTCTCGGCCAAATTTGAATTGAGTGTGCGTGATTGTTTGGGGATCTTGAGAATTCAGTGCTGCTGGGCGTGTGACTTTTTCAAAATTAAATCGAGGCTCTTCAATTCGAATTTGCACAGGGCCGAAGGGTATCGTTTTGCTGAGCAGACTTCTATTTATTGGTACATCAATATAGAGCTTAGCAATATCGACTTTAAGACTGGGATCACTCAATGTAAATTTTACTCCGGTCGCAGCCAACGAAAGCTTTGGTAAAATGAGAACTCTAAGGTCTCGAATCTGGACAGGTGTGCCTAACAGTTCACTGGCTTTCGCTTGTAACAAATCCTTAATTCGCGGTGAGAGATAGTATTTGGCATACACAAGTCCACTTGTGATGCTTATGGCTGATGATACTACTATGTATATCAAAAAGTTTTTCATTATCCCTTTTGCGATAGGAGTTCTCTAATTTTTTGTCCAAACATTTCAATGTCAATATCTCTAGAGTCAAAGCTTGTCATGAGTCTCGCCTCAAAATTGGATTCATTCCAAATATAGAAGAAGTGATGTTTTTTAAGCTCGTGAACAATGTTTTTCGGAAAGATTGCAAATACGGCATTCGATTGCGTTTCTTGGGTAATTTGAATGTTTGGTATGGTGATGAGCATCTTTCTTAATTTTTGAGCCATTGACAGACTATGCTGAGAAATTTCACGCCATAGATCAGTGCACAACCAGGCGTCAAACTGAGCCGCGATGAATCTTGTCTTGCTGGGCAATTGCATGAATTGCTTGCGCTTAAATCTAAAGTCTTTCGCCAAATTTTTATTTAAAATTACCACAGCCTCGCCAAATAGTAGTCCATTTTTCGTCCCACCTAAAGAAAGGACATCAACATATTTGGTTAGCTCAGCAAGACTTACATCAAGACAAATGGCAGCATTGACTAATCGTGAGCCATCCATATGAATATATAGCGAGTGCTGATTCGCAAATTGATGCAATGCTTCGAGCTCTTCAATAGAGTAAACAGTTCCATATTCAGTTGGTTGAGTAATTGAAATTCCTACAACTTGCGAAGAATGCTGATCTCCCTTTCGTACGAGATAAGGGAGTAGATCCTTTGCCCGCAGCTTTCCATCAACACTTGGCGAGCAAATTAGCTTACAGCCCAAGACTTTCTCAGGCGCCCCGCACTCATCAACCCAAAGATGTGAAGTGCTAGCCGTTAGTATTGCATGATAGGAGTTTGCAAAGCATGACAAGGCTAAAACGTTAGCGGCAGTACCATTGAAAACGAAGTGAACTTCTGCATCCTTTGAGAAATGTTTTTTGAGCTTTTGAATGACTTCTTGAGTGTAGTCGTCGGTCCCGTAAGCGGCGCAATGACCTTGGTTGACACGTGAAATTGCAAGCAGTATCTCGGGATGAACTCCAGAATGATTATCACTGCCAAAATGGGTCGCGTCTTTCATAAATCGTCCTTAAATCGAAAAAATAAATTTGTGCATAATGAGTGCTGCTAATTTCGCAGTATGATCATCTCGGTCGAGGGGAGGCGAGCATTCGTAGATACCTAAACCTCGTATATCCAGTCGTCGATTTAAAATTGAAGTCAGTTGAAAAAACTCATCTGGCTGAAGACCTGTAGCGAAACTTTGGCTACAACCAGGCGCAAATGCATTTGAAAAGCCATCGATATCGACCGATAAAAAACACTTTCGGCGCTTAGTAAGCAAATGAGAAAGACGTTTAATGCAAAAGTTTGAAAGACTTTCTCCAGAGATTCTAAGATCATCATAATTTAAAACATATACTTTGTGGTCTTGGCAGTATTTGAAGTGGTCAATAGAATTGCATTGCGACTGAATGCCAATTTGCACTAAGTCAATATCTTTGTATTCCTCAAGAATTCTATAGAAAGGTGTGCCGCTATTTATTCCCTTATCAGTGGATCTTACATCGAGATGGGCATCAAAATTAAAAATCAGCGGTCTTTCATCGCAACTGTTGATAAAAGCTGAAACGTCGGCGTATGCATAATCATGGCCTCCTCCGAGGGCGATCCACCGGCAATCACGGCGATAGGCTTTTGTAGAGATTTCTACGACCTTTTCATGGCGACTTGAAAGCTCGCAAAGGCTTGGGTCCAGATCGCCAATATCAGCAATTTCAAAATCTATAAAACTTGGTGGCGTCATTTTATAAAAATGTTCGCGGATTTTCATTGGAGCAAGATGCGCCCCAAGGCGGCCTGAATTATTTCTAATTCCCTCATCGTCTGCATATCCGGCGATGATAAATTTCAATTTCTCTTTAGAAATATTTTCGAGCTCTTCAAGAGTGAAGGATTTGACTCTTTCACCAATTCGCTCATCGTTGAATTTGGTGCTCTTAAAAAATAGTTTTTCGTTCGTTTTTTTAAACATCAATTTTCGCTCGCCTTCATGAGAATTATATATTTGCTCCTCTCGAGGGTCAAATCTCATTGTGCAAAGTGACGTCTAGGTTGAGTGAAATACTTTTTTACCGGATAACTAAGTGGCCTCAAGTTCTGCTAAAGTCCATCTGCAAAGCTCAGCAAAATACTCATTGGAGCTGTAAGTGGCGACCAGTTCTTTGAGCTCGGTCAGCTTCTTATTGGCAATCACGATCATTGCATTTCTTTTGAGTTTGTTACCTGAGGCTCTTGATAGACTTGAGTCTTGAAAGCTCTTAATAAGAGTTTTATTTGAGCTGCCTAAAATGAATTTCAAATCTTGAATCAGGTCCTCTTTTTTGCCAATATGATTTTCTTTAGCTATTTCATGCTTAAAGAATTTGATGTTCCACGGGCATACGGTCTGGCATAAGTCACAGCCAAAGAGCCAGTCGTTTATCTGAGTCCGAAGAGCAGGAGGGGGAACGCTTTTGCTTTCAATAGTTAAATAGGATATACACTTTCTCGCATCAAGACTTCGCTCGGTAAGTGCCTGAGTTGGACAGATCTCAATGCACTTTTGGCAAGTTCCACAGTGATCGGATTGGAGGCTCTGACTTCCAGAGAGCTCCAGACTAGTATAAATTTCAGCCAAAAAGAAGAGGCTGCCAAATTTCGGATGTATTAGACAGGTGTTTTTTCCTATCCAACCTAGACTTGCACGCCGGGCCAAGTCTCGCTCAAGCACAGGTCCAGAATCGACAAATCCTGCGAATTCTTCTTCTGGAAACTGCGCATATAAATCAAGGCAAAGTTCCTTTAACTTTGCGCCAATCCAATGATGATAGTCTTTGCCTCGAGAGTAGAGTGCCGTACGTGATCCCTTCAATACAAAATCAGACTGAGGTTCAGGGTGGGGTAAGTATTGAAATGCTAAAACGATTGCCGAGCGAGCTTTCGGCAGAAGCATTTGAGGCTTCTCTTTTTTCTCTGCATGCATTTTTAAGTATGCCATTTCTCCGTGCTGAGATTCTTCGATCCAATTGAGGTATATATCCATGGTGAGTGGGCGTGTAAGAGTAGAAAAACCAAATCGCTCAATACTTCGCAGCTTTAAAATCTCTGTTACGCTTTGTTTAGTGGATTCGAGATAAGTACTCATTGGCCCTCTTGTGTAACTAGTCGCGGTTAAAACCTTGTAATCCGCTATGTTGTTGCGTCTTCAGGCAAAAATAAGACGAATAATACATAGATTGTATTTTAAGTCTTATTTTTGCATTCAATCCTTGATCTAGAGCGGCCTCCATCATTTTACCTCGCGACTAGTTACACAGGAAGTCTAGTTACACAAGAAGTCTATTATTTCATTTTAATCTTTGTGAGTTTTATTTTTTAAGATAGCCTACTTTCAATGCGGAAAGTAGTGAACAATCTCGAAATATTCTATGGTCACAAAGCTTGGTCTGAAGTCAGGCTGATATGTGAAAATTTAACTTCACATGGTTTCGAAGCTCTCTTAGCAGGAGGCTGTGTCCGGGACCTCGTAATGAGTCGCGTGCCGAAAGATTTTGATGTAGCGACGAATGCGAAGCCAGACGAAATACTCAAGTTTTACCCGCAAGCTTTAAGCGTTGGGCGCGAATTTGGCGTCATCATTTTGGCTTATGAAAAGTTTCAAATAGAAATCGCAAGTTTTCGAAGGGATGGGCCCTATCTTGATGGCAGAAGGCCAAGTCAAATTAGCTTTACCACGGCAAGGCAAGATGCTTTGAGACGAGACTTCACGGTTAACGCACTTTTTTTGGATCTGATGAGTTCGCAAATTATCGACTATGTCGGTGGCCTTGACGACATCGAGTCGAAGCTCATCAGAGCTGTGGGTAATCCTCAGTTGCGATTTTCAGAGGACAAATTACGGATGCTAAGGGCGCTTCGGTTTTCTTCAGAGCTTGAGTTTAAAATTGAGTCTGAGACATTAGCGGCGATTGGGGATCGGCACCAGGATTTGAATCAAGTTTCAAGTGAGCGAATTAAAGATGAGCTCACAAAATGGTTAAGCGCACAAAATTTAATGCCCTGTCTTGACGGGCTCTGGTCGACCGGGATTCTGCAAAGTATCCATCCAAACTTTAAAAATCTTTTTGATCAAGGCTGCTTCGAAAGACTCTCCGAAATCTTTTCTCAAGATTTAATAAAGCTTAGTCTCATAGCTAAGCTGTGCGCTTTGTTTTCATTTATTATTAAGAAAAATCAGCCAGACGAATCAAGACTACTAAAGCAAACTTTGAAGGATTTGAAGTTCTCTAATGAGCAAATTATGGCGATTCATTGGTGCCTTACCAACTACACAAAGCTTCTTGTTTTAAGCCAAATACCATTAAGTGATCAAATTGAGTTGTGTGCTAATCCATCATTTGGATACCTAGAGGAGTTTCTGAGCTGCTTCAATCCATCCCTTGCAAAGACTTTGAAAGTTCAGTTTGAGCAGTTGAGGTCCATCTACCTCATAGGTGGAGCTCTGCCTATGCCATTTTTAGACGGGGAGACACTTAAGGCTTTGGGCCTTAAGCCAGGGCGTGAAATGGGCGAGCTTTTGAGAGAGGTTTTTAGGCTCCAGCTCGAGAAAAAAATCACCAGTTTGCAGGAAGCCTTGAGTTACGCGGAGAGACAACTTAAGGATTAAGAGGCAACTTAATTTTCAATTAGCTCTTCTGAGTTGGCTTTATTTTTTTTGCCGAATGCTCGCGCCAATTATAATCGGCATCTTTAAATCGATTT
>JAYVXS010000237.1:0-4012 GCA_043784965.1 Bdellovibrionales bacterium | reverse complement strand
CCGAAGAATAGTTATCCACAAAAGCCAAAGTGAAAATCCAAAACATTGTGGATAACTGGCAAATTTAACAAATCACATCAGCGAACTCGCTCTACTTAATGCGCTTGTATATTTTTGTTTGTGAGTGATTTCACGGAAATTAGATTGGTGGAGAGGGCAGGATTCGAACCTGCGAAGGCAGAGCCAGAAGATTTACAGTCTTCCCCCGTTGGCCACTTGGGTACCTCTCCGTACAGAAAACTTCAGAAAAAAGATAGCTGGCAATGGGACTCGAACCCGCAACCTGCTGATTACAAATCAGCTGCTCTACCAATTGAGCTATGCCAGCACTCAAAATGCGCGAAAGAATCTAAATGAATACTTTACCTGAAATAACTCAGTCAAAGCTAATCTTTGGAAGGCCTAAGATTCTTGCTTTGTTTGATCTGCTGACTGATCTGACGAGCCGATTCGGCCATGGCAATCGCTGCCGCAATACCAGCGTTATAGCTTGAGCCAGTTTCAGCCTGTGGAATGCGTACTAATTCATCACAAAACTTTTCTGTTGAGCTGCGAAGCCCACTAGCTTCACTACCCACCACCCATAGAATTTTTTCAGGCAGCTTCAGGTCCCAAATAGTCTTTTCGCCCTTTTCTGAGAGTCCGAAGATCCAATAGCCCATTTCTTTAATTTGCTTAAACTCGGTCCCCATATTTGAAACCGCTTCAAGTGCTACGTGTTCGGCTCCGCCACTGGCAACTTTTGAAACGGTGGGAGTTAAGCCTGCGGCGCGATCTTGTGGAACTAAAACGCCGTCCACGCTCATCAACCAACTAGTTCTCAAAATAGATCCAAGATTTTGCGGATCTTCGAGCCCATCAAGTGCCAATAAAACAGAGTGCTCTTTAGTTTTGAGACCGTCCCAATCGATCTCAGGCCTACCCGATACAACCAGTAGAATACCTTGATGCCCACCGCCGGCTTGTGCTGCCGCAAGAAGTCCGTCAATCTGCCCACCAGTTTTTTCTTGAATGTGAACATCATTGTAGCCCGCAAGCTCATGAAGAGCCTTGAGCTGCGAGCTCTCACTCCAATCCTCACGAATTAGCATCCGCTTGATCGCATGTGGCCGCATTTTTAAGACTTCGGCGGCGGCGTGAATCCCAATTACCCAACGACCCATCTTGATGAGCTGATCAAGCTCCGAAGATTTTTGCTTCGTTTTATCTAAGGGCTTTTGCGTAGGTCTTGCACCTGCCTTTGGCACGAACTTCTTTCTATGCTGAGTTTCAGGATCACGATTTTTTGGCGGATGTGGATAAAATGTCTTTTTCATATGAAACTTATCTTTCTCAAATCCTTTTGGATTTATACTTTCTCAAATCCTCATGGATTTATACTTTCTAAAATCTCGGCCAATTTAGTTTTTGGATCTTTTGCTTTCAATAAACTTCGACCTATGACCAAAGCAGATGCCCCTTCATTCAAGGCCTCACGAGGAGTCATGATGCGAACTTGGTCGCCAGCATCATCGCCTAACATGCGCACACCAGGTGTTACTAAAAATCGCTCTGGATGTCCAAGTCGTAATGATTTTACTTCATGAGGTGAGCACACAAAACTTTGATGTCCAACTTCACTTGCCATTTCGACCAAACTCTTGACTTGATCTGAAATCGCAAACTTATTCAACGGGGGAGGTAAACTTTTTTGCTCAAAACTTGTCAAGATACTCACCACTAAAATCTTAAAAACACGCTTTTGATTGAGTTCAGCTTCAGTTTTTGCAAGCAAGCCGAGTGCGTCTGGCCCTGCCCATGCATGAACAGTAGCAAAGCTTGCCCCTGCTTCAAAAGCAGCTCTCACTGCAGAATCCATGGTTGACGGAATATCTAAAAACTTGCAGTCGACAAATATTGGAGCAATTGCTGAGAGCTCTTGTATCAAGGTCGCACCATATCGCAAAATCAATCTCGGACCGAGCTTGATCGCACCCACTTGGTAGCCCAAAAGTTTCGCGAAGTGCGAGCATTCCTCTCGACTATCAACATCAAGAGCTAGCATTAGTGGGTTTCTCATCTGATTTCCCATCGGGCTTTTCATAAAGTCATTCTAGGAGTCACCGCCGAACTCCGCGCCGCCCGAATAAATCCCAATGTTTCTTCTACACATTGAGAAACTGCAATTTTTCGAACCTCTTTAGTTTGCCTAATAATCAATTCAAGCTCGCCAGTTTTCAATGCTCTGGCTCCGACATTCACTCTTAAGGGAGCCCCAATTAAATCTGCATCTTTGAATTTGACACCGGCTCGCTCATCTCGGTCATCTAGCAGGCAGTCAACACCATGTGATTTCAATTCTGAATAAATAATCTCGGACGCCTGCTTTACCTCCTCATCCAAAGGATCTAGCAAGCAGATGTGCACTTGTATGGGTGCAATTGATAAGGGCCAAATGATGCCATCTTTGTCATGCGACTGCTCAATTGCCGCCTGAATTGTACGCGTGATGCCAATGCCGTAACAACCCATCTCCATAGGCTTTGACGACCCATCTTGCGCGAGAAAACTAGCATTCATGGCAATCGAATATTTAGTTCCAAGATAAAACACATGCCCGACTTCGATGCCGCGAACGGACTGCAAACTGCCGTCACATTTTGGGCAACGATCACCTTCTCTGGTGAGCCTTAGGTCTGCCAACTGAGTCGCTTTGAAGTCACGATTGAGATTTACATTTCGCATATGAAAACCATCTTTATTCGCACCTACAATAAAATTCTTAAAACCAGCGACGCCCATATCAACATATATAGGTATTTTCAAGCTAACCGGTCCGCAACTTCCGGGATAAGCACCCGTAGTCTCCTGAACTTCTTTGTCCGTTAGCATGAGCGGTGGATTCGATAGCCCCAGTAAATTTTTTAACTTGATTGGATTTAACTCATCATTGCCTCTTAGAAGAATGGCCACTGGCTTAATTCCCAAACTAGGATCGCCCTCATTACTTGCAAAAAACAAAGTCTTTACCAATTCATTTTCAGCAATTCCCAATGCCTTCGAAAGAGACGAGATTTGCTTAAGGCCAGGAGTGGCGAAACTTTCAATGGCTTTTTCAGCATCGTGACACTGTTTGCTTTCACGATCTAGTGCTGGCGCCACTTCAATATTCGCTGCAAAATCACACTTATTACAAACCATCAGATGATCTTCACCGGCTGCCGCTAAAACCTGAAATTCGTGAGTTTGACTACCACCAATATTACCAGCGTCAGCTTGAACAATTCGATATTTAAGTCCAAGACGGTCGAAAATCGCACAATAGGCATCGTACATAACTTGGTAAGCTTTCAAGGCGCCCTCGCTATTTTCATCGAAGCTGTAGGCATCTTTCATAATAAATTCACGACACCGCATTAAACCAAATCGGGGCCTGATTTCATCGCGATACTTTGTTTGAATCTGATAGAGGTTAAATGGCAAATCTCGATAGCTTTTCACATCTTTACGAACAAAATCTGTCACAACTTCTTCGTGCGTTGCTCCCAAAACGAAGGCCTGGTCATTTCGATTCTTAAACTTTAAAAGACCAGCTCCCATCTGCTCATAACGACCAGTCTCTTGCCAAAGCTCAGCAGGTTGCACCACGGGCATTAATATTTCTTGCGCGCCGCGCTTGTTGAGCTCTTCGCGTACGATATTTTCAAATTTACGAATGGCCCTTAGGCCCAGTGTTCCGTAGCTATAAATTCCAGGGGCCACTTTGCGTATTAGTCCTGCGCGCATCATGAGTTTGTGACTCTCAATTTCAGCGTCGGCTGGAGCATCCCTTAAGGTGAACAAAAACGATTTAGACCATCTCATGCTTAACCACTTTCTATGAAATTTCTTCGACGTCGATACTATAGGTTTTTATTTTTCGATGTAAATAGCTTCTCTCTAAACCAATTACTTCTGCTGTCTTTGAAATATTTCCCTTATTTTCAGCAATTTTTCGAGCAAGATATTCTTTTTCAAATTTCGCCCGGGCCTC
>JAYVXS010000236.1:0-4014 GCA_043784965.1 Bdellovibrionales bacterium | reverse complement strand
TTCAGAAGTTTTCTCTGCGGCGAGCCCTGATAACCATGTTTTCAGCTCAGCCAATCCTTCTCCGGTCTTGGCGCTCAACAAAAATCTCTCTATGCCTGGTGGTGTAGAATACTCAAATCTGAGCTTAAGATCGACCTTATTAATACAAATCGCCCTAATATTATTTGCTGGCGCGGAAGAAAGCACCCAATTCTCGTCAGGAGAATCTCCCGCCTCAACTATATAAAGAACTACATCGGCACTTTTCATCATTTCGAGGGACTTCTCAATACCAATTTTTTCGCTCTTGCTACTTGCTGCTCGGATTCCAGCAGTATCAAATAGCTCTATTCTCGCCCCGCCAAGTCGCAAGCTAGCACTAACCAAATCTCTTGTTGTGCCGGGCTCATCCGTTACAATTGCTCGATTTTCCATAATCAACGCATTTAGCAGGCTTGATTTTCCAACATTAGGTTTTCCCACCAAAGCTACCACAAGACCGTCGCGAACTATTCTCCCGGCCTCATAAGAATCCAAGAGCCCTTGTACGGCCTTTTGAGCGCTGCTAAGTCGCAATAAAATTTTATCATATGGAACGACATCAAGCCCTTCGGTAGAAAAATCAATCCCAGCTTCGATTTGAGCCAAAACCCAGACAAATACATCCTCTATCTTTTTATACTCATGCGAGAGCTCCCCCTCGAGCTGACGCAAAGCCAGACGCGAGGCCGGTTTGCTCTGACTTTCTATGAGCGCCAATACACTTTCGGCCTGAACGAGATCAATTCTTCCATTAAAAAATGCTCTACAGGTAAACTCACCAGGCAATGCTAGTCGGGCGCCTGCCTTCAGAAGCTCCTGGACAATCGCCTCAGCTATAATCGGACTTCCGTGGCAAGAAATTTCAGTGCTCTCTTCTCCGGTGAAAGATTTACCATCACCAAAACAAGAAACCAAAACCTCATCTATCTTTTCATTATTCTCCATTTGCTGTGCAAAACCATAATAAATTTTATGCGAAACCAAATTTGTTGGCAGGAAGGGACAAACAATCTTTGAAATATTATAGCTTTGTGAGCCAGAAACCCTAATAACAGAAATTCCACCAACTCCGGGCGGTGTTGAAATCGCACAGATACTGTCACGACTGGCTAACGGTAAATCAAACAAGCTTTGCTTTTTATCGTTAGCCATCATTCGTGCCCCCCAAGCGGAAGCCCTTTTTAAATATTGTCGGCAGTATCTGCCTGACCTTCATTTTTTGAGCTTTTAACTGGGTATATTTTAATTTTCTTAAACAGTCCATCGCCTACAGAGCGACTACGAACGCGTTCATCACTTGCCAAATATTGGTGAACAACTTTACGATCTTTTGGGTGAAGAGCGCGAAAATAAACAGATCTGCCCTGTTCTAGCGCACGATCACGCAATTTTTCAGCCAGCTCGACTAGTGATTTATTGGCCTCTTCTCTATATCCATTGCAATCAAAATGAACCTCTACCCTTGATTCAGGCAATTGGTGTTGAATTACTCTTTTAATAAACATTTGAATTGAGTCTAGAAGAGCGCCCTCCTTTTCTGTCAAAAGGTCCGAATCGTCCCCTTCCAAATTAAAGGTTATTTCCTCTCGGTCTTTTTCACCGTGGCTAGCCACGGTAAATTTAAGGGCAAAATTACCCTTCTCTATTATTCCAGTCATCGCATTTTCGGCAAGCCCAAGTGCGGCTGCGGGCTCACTTTTCTTTTTTGCGCCAAATAACTTACTAAAAAATCCAGACATTAAATTCCTCCTAGGCTTGTACCTGTTTCACCTGAGTGTGATTCGGTGTTTTTTCTCTTAAAAATAAATATTGCTGAGTAATTCCAAAAAGCGTGCTTACAAAAATATATAAGGTCAATCCACTTGGAAGTGACACCATAAAAAAGGAAAACATAATTGGCATAAACATCATTATTTTAGCTTGCTGTGGGTCCATATTACTTGGAGTAATCTTTTGCTGAATAAACATTGTGATGCCCATTAATACTGGCAAAACAAAATATGGATCTCTAAAGCTCAAATCATGAATCCAAAAGCCAAATGGTTCCCGATAGAGCTCGATACTCTGTCCAAGGGTTTGATAAAGTGCAAAAAACACTGGCAGTTGAAGTAACATCGGCAAACATCCGCCAAGTGGATTGGCTTTATTTACTTTCATTAACTCCATAACTTTTGCATTTTGCGTAGCCGGATCATCCTTAAATTTTTCTCTTAAAGCCTTCATCTCGGGCTGAAGCTTTTGCATGACCTTCATGGATTTAAAAGAATAAATATTGAAAGGCATTACTAACGCTCGAACTAAGAGTGTAAGTAAAATAATTGCCAAGCCGTAGTTGTGAACCAGGCCATTAAAAAACTTCATAATGCTTAGCAGCGGTCTTGCTATAACCGCAAACATTCCATAATCAACAACACTGCCAAGTCGCCCATCCACGCGCGTGAGAATATCAAATGATTTTGGTCCTGCAAAGGCCGTGAATCGAAGCTTCATTTGATTTGAAAGCGCAGGTTTAGAGTATACCAATGCCCCAGAGGCCATCGCTGCTTTCTCTAAAATATTCACCTTCAGATTTGGCGATATTTCTGAATTTTCAGCAACTGCCAAAGAAAAATAATGTAGGTCAAGGGCCAAAATGCTTATGTTTTTTTCATCTATGTTAAGAGCTTTTTCAGAACTAAGCGTCTCTCGAATTTGCTTGTTGTCATGTAAAAAATACACCTGCTGCATTTCAATCGGAGGCGACATAAATCCACTTGGCTTTTGATCAACTAACAAATCACTTAAATAGGTAATCAGCCCTTTAAACTCTTCACCTAAGTTTTTTGCATCAACTTCTACTTCAAGACTATAGGTCTCAGGATGCACTTTAATTGTTTTGGTTATCTCAACTGACCCCTCTTGATAGGTTCCGCGAAAACTATTTTCATCAATTTGCTTCAAATTAAAGTCCACCGGTCGATTTCCCACCAAATTATAGGTAGAAAAGGGGTGCTCAGAGCTCACTCGACCTAAAACAATGGGTTGTCCATCACGACTTTTATATTTCTTTATGTCGATGTTTCTAATTCCCATACCTAAGCTTGAGATCTGAAAACTCAACTCAGGGCTTGAATACTCAATAAAGCTCTCTTTTGCCGTCGCACCAGATGACGTAATTATTTCAACCTTTTTGTCTAGCTTTTGCTCTACACTCGTAGAGGGCTTCAATATCTGAGCTGGAACCGCCGGAACTGTTGTGGTAGTCGCAGTTGGAATTTCGCTCTTCGGATATTTTACATCCATATAATAAGACCAAGCCATCCAAAAACCGCCGATTAAAACTAATGTGCTGATCATTTTCGGATCTAAAAAATTTTTATTTTCACTCATGAGCCAAAACTTCTTTCTCTCGATATGGGCAACTCAGGGACTGGATCATAACCAAAGCTTCCCCAGGGGTGACATTTACTTAGGCGTTTTCCAATTAAAAATATTGCACCTACAGGCGAATGCTTTCTTAAAACACTTACCGCGTATTGAGAGCAGCTGGGCTCAAAGCGACAGGCTCCTCCCAATATAGGGCTGAGAATTAACTGATAGGCACGCACGAAAAAAATGGCAACAAAGAAAAATAAGCGTTTAAAAATATTCACAAAAAATCTTTTCATTTTTTTTGGCTTTTCTCTATATGAGAAATCCCTTTATTCATGATAAATTCAAATTCTCTATACTTCAGATTTCGGTAAAAACCATCATATCTTTGTAGAAAAACTAGATTCAGATCAACCGGGACTTTCGATAAATCGCTGAGCTGAAGTGCTTTTCTAACATAAACTCTCGACCATCGCTTTAGCTTGTTGCGAACCACCGCTGAGCCGACTTTTCTAGATACGGTCCAGCCACAGCGAAAACAGGTCATTTCATTTTCGATAAAATTAAAAATCAGCCACGAAACAGGTTTGAATCGCAGACCGAGCTTTTGAATTTTTTGGAAGTCGATCGTTTTCTTTAATA
>JAYVXS010000235.1:0-12738 GCA_043784965.1 Bdellovibrionales bacterium | reverse complement strand
TTAGCGCCTCTGGCTAGCCGTTCCTCCTTCCGCCTTGATCTGATTCAAAATCCACTGCGCAAAAGTTGTAATACTTATTTTTGCGCGGGCCCTAAGCTCGGCTGACCATGAAATTTTTGGCAGATTCAGACTCAATCGATAGCCTAAAATAAAATTTATTTATTTAAAAAAACCTTAAGCTCTGCACGCTGAGCAAGGGTGTCGTTGTAGCCAATTTCAACTAATTTTGCGCAAAATGCAGGTTCAAAAAGAAGATAGCTAGTAATCTCAGAAGACTCGCGACTTGATCCGAGTCCTCCTAGTACGTAACGAATGACCGGTGGCATTTGTTCAAATTGGCCGGCCGCGAAATTGCCAATATCAAGCGAAGGCCTTAGCCAAAAATGCTCAACTTTGCGAAGCTTCATAGATTCAAGTTTATCAGGGTCAATATTATCGAGTGTGTGATTGATGCGATCAAGCCTCTCCATATCGAGATCGATGGCATCGAGTAAAAGAGCATTCATAATCACACCCAAAACGCGGGCGATAGTAGGCTCGTAATCAAGTGGAATGGGAGGGGCCACACTATCAGGTCTTCGTGCGCTCACGACGATTATTTTTTCAGCACCTAGATGTATTGCTGAGCTAACTGGAGCGGTATTTCTTACGCAGCCATCGCCAAAAAAGCGGGAACCTATTTGCACAGGCGGAAAGAACAAGGGAATCGCACTTGAACCCAAAATATGATCAGCTGTGATGACGCTTTGTTCGCCACGGCGTCTATAGCGATCCCACATCGGAACGTCCTTTGCCGCTTGTACAAAGCTGACACTGGTGGCACTTGCGTAGTCCATTGCTGCGATAGACAGAGATTCGAAGTGCCCTTCGGCTAGATTTCGGGCAATTTTTTCAGCTGAAACATTCTCGTTAATTAATTTTCGCAAAGGATCAGTATTAAGCAGTGAGCGTGCCAATTTCTTTTCATAAAAGGCCCCAAGGGTCGTATCGAGAGCCCACTTTAGACCAATTTTACCGATTGAAAAGGCATCCGTCTTAAAAACTTGATCGGCGTGAATGCCGCGCCACAAATCGACGAGTTTTTCAGCGGCGACAAGTGGATTTTCTAAATTCGAGGCCAAAAAACCTGCATTAATGGCCCCAGCGCTTGCACCGGTAATAACTGAAAGTTTCGCTTTTTCGCTATTAAGTATTTCTGCGAGTGCCTGCATGACTCCAGCTTGATAAGCTCCGCGAGCTCCCCCACCAGAAAGAACCAAACCAAGTTTTTTTTCGACTTTAGCTGACATACTAATTAGTGTTGATAATTCTCAACCGGAAGACAAGAACAAACCAAATTGCGATCGCCATGTGGATTATTCACCCGAGCCACGCTTGGCCAAAACTTATTGGCCTTCACCCACGCCGCCGGAAAGCATGCTGTCTCGCGCGAGTAGGGTCGATTCCAATCTTCTGCCATTAAATCCAACTGAGTATGCGGAGCTCGTTTTAATGGATTGTTAAGCTTATCAATTTTACCAGTTTCGATGAGGTGAATCTCTTCACGAATTTGAATCATGGCATCGCAATAGCGGTCCAACTCAACTTTTGATTCGCTCTCAGTTGGTTCAAGCATAAGGGTGCCAGTTACCGGCCATGACATGGTTGGCGCATGAAAACCATAGTCCATCAAGCGTTTTGAAACATCCTCAGCCTCAACGCCAAAGACCTTTAATGGCCGCAAATCCAAAATACACTCATGGGCGACAAAGCCATTCTTGCCGCGATACAAAATAGGATAATGTTTGGAGAGTCGCTCCGCCATATAGTTTGCATTTAGAATTGCAACTTGCGTCGCTTTTTTGAGACCCTCTGCGCCCATCATCTTGATATAGGCCCATGAGATACAGAGAATCGAACTGCTGCCGAACGGTGCGCTGGAAACTCTTTGTACGGCTGAGGTTTCATAAGTTCTTGTTGTCGTCGGCAAATATTGCACCAGATGTTGACGAACCCCGATCGGACCAACTCCGGGACCACCACCACCATGGGGAATGCAAAATGTTTTATGCAAGTTCAAATGACAAACATCGGGACCAAATTCACCAGGTCGACAAAGGCCTACGAGGGCATTGAAATTAGCGCCGTCCATATAAACCTGGCCACCGTTTGTATGAATGCTATCGCAAATGTCTTTAATGCCCTCTTCAAAAACTCCGTGAGTTGAAGGATAAGTAATCATGAGTGCGGCTAAATTTTTCGCATGCAATTCTGCTTTCGCAGACAAATCTTTGATATCCACATTGCCATCACCATCACAGCTTACGATAACAACTTGCATGCCGGCCATCACTGCACTTGCCGGATTAGTACCATGGGCTGAGCTCGGGATTAAACAAATGTTTCGCTGCGAATCGCCTCTGCCCAGATGATATTTACGAATCGCAAGTAGGCCCGCATATTCGCCTTGGGATCCCGCATTGGGCTGAAGACTGATGCCGGCAAATCCAGTGATTTCAATAAGCATACTTTCAAGTTCTGCTATGAGACCTTGATAACCCAAGCTTTGTTCATGTGGTGCGAAAGGATGCATCTGTGAAAACTCAGGCCAAGTCACTGGAATCATCTCGGCCGTGGCGTTGAGTTTCATGGTACAGCTACCTAGAGGAATCATCGAATGCGCCAATGACAAATCTTTGCCTTGAAGTTTGAAAATATAACGAAGCATTTCTGTTTCAGAATGATAAGAGTTAAAAACAGGATGTGTTAAATACGATGAGGTTCGAAGCAGGTCTTTCGGTATTTGATCCGAAGTCTTCAGCTCGACATCGGTGAAGTTCATATTTTGAGATTGACCCTTAGCTTCGGCAAAAACCCTCCAGAGGCCCTCAATCTGACCAGGAGTGGTGGTCTCATCAAAGCTCAGTCCAAACAAAGTTTTATTTTCAAATGAAGTGCCGAAGTCTAGGCGCAAATTGAATTGATGGTGAGCGCTTAAGACTTTTAATTTTTGTAAAGTCGATGAATCTGTTTCAAAGCATAAGCTGTCAAAGAAAAATTTATTTTGCAGCTTGTAACCCAATGTCATCATTCCATTTGCAAAGCTTGCGGCGAGGCGGTGCGTGCGTCTCGCGATTTTTGCAATGCCTTTGGGCCCGTGGTAAACCGCATACATTCCGGCGATTACAGCAAGTAGAACTTGCGCCGTGCAAATATTGCTGGTCGCCTTTTCTCGGCGAATGTGTTGCTCACGAGTTTGAAGAGCTAGCCGCATGGCAGGATTATTGTTGGCATCGATTGAAACGCCAATGATTCTTCCGGGCATTGAGCGTTTGAGTTTGTCCTTGGTTGCAAGATAGGCCGCGTGTGGACCACCAAAACCCATTGGTACGCCAAATCTTTGAGTGGAGCCGATAGCAACGTCGACGCCAAATTCTCCGGGTGGAGTCAAAAGACTCAAAGCCAAAATATCGCAAGCCGCAATGACAGTGATCTTCTGGGCGTGAGCTTTTTTAACAAAGTCTGCATAATTAAATATTTCGCCACTTGAAGTTGGATACTGAATCAGGCAAGAAAAGAATTTGCCGCTGGCGGCTTCACTAAAGTCAAAGGTCTCATGATCGCCAATAACCACTTCAATGCCGAGCGCTTCGCTGCGGGTAAGTAAGACTTCTAAGCTTTGCGGATGACAGTCTCGTGAGGCAAAAATACTTCTCGCATTTTTCTTAAGTGAATGTGAATAACATAGATTCATGGCTTCAGCAGCCGCGGTACCCTCGTCTAGCAATGAGGCATTCGCCATTGGTAAGCCTGTTAGATCAACGATCATACTTTGAAAATTTAGTAAGGCCTCAAGGCGCCCTTGAGAAATTTCAGCCTGATAAGGCGTATATGCCGTATACCATCCTGGATTCTCCAAAATATTTCGTAAGATCACATGGGGCGTGAATGTTCCGTAATAACCAGTGCCAATGTATGATTGATATAGTTTGTTTTTTTGTGCATAGGCTCTGGCCTCCGCAAGCATGCTTTGCTCGCTCATGGCGGGCTTTAAATCAAGAGCTTTAGCGATTAAGATTTTTTGCGGAACGGTTTTTTCGGTCAGCTCATTCAAAGACTTCAAACCAAGTGATTTCAGCTCGGCACCAATCTCTGTTGGGCTAGGGCCGATATGTCGGTGAATAAACTCGTCGTGATTCTCAAAATTTGAAAAACTCATCTTTTCCGTCATTGAAATCCGTCCCTTGCTTTAAATGTCTTAAGCCCGACGTTCTCACTAAGGGCTCGTCAAATAATAAGTGCTCGCTTTCGCGAGATGCTAAAGCGAGCACTTATTATTTGACGAGCCCTAAGCAGTTCTAATAAATAAGATCTTTCTTAGGTGCCTAGCTTTAGTAATTAAACCTGTTTTATACGGTCTTTTTGCTCGCTTTTTTAGATGAGGCCTTTCTCTGGGGCTTTTTTTTCTTCCCCATTCTTAAAGAACTCACTTTGGCCTTAGTCTTGGCTGAAGCCTTACGTAAAATCATAACCAATTTGTTTACTTCAGAGCCGATTTGCTTTTCGGCACGAATTACGGCCTTTCTAATTTCTTGAAAGCGCTTTTCAAGTGTCCTCATTCTGGACTTGGCTTGTGGTGTGAGGTGTTCGTTCAAATCATAGTGCTTGATTTCATTGGCGAGTCTCAAGAGCTCTTTTTTGAGGTATTCAACATCAGTTAATTTAACGAGCTCTTCTTTCACTTTTTTAAGATTCAGTTCTGGTCTCATTATTCCTCCAAGGGGGATTATAGTTGGCTGGCGCTATATCATTTTGATACAAATTATCTATCACCAAGTCGTAGGGTATTGCAACGGGAACTCATTAAATTAGCCTGCAATCGAATACATCCCACAGAGAGCGTTTATTCTATGTTGACAGCTGCTAACCGGGCTTAACCCATTGGTCAAATTTTGCTTTTTGTAAAAAAGTTGAGCATACGTCTAGAGCCCAGGCAGCTGTTCTAACCTTCTGCCAATTTAGGGCCTACCCACATGGCCGAAGCATTGCAATTTAGTCTTCTGATTGAACTTAGCAAATCGTTTAGTTCTGATACAAATGGGGGAACTTATGAAGTCAGGGAAACCAACCCAATCAACACGAAAATATGTTGTGGGTTTTCTTTCGCTTTCGGCCGCGGCCTTAACTTTAGGTGGGGCAATGTCTCAGACTGAATTTTTACGTACCTTGTTTTACGTATCAAGAAGCCAAGAGGCCCATGCCGATGCCAGTGGTGGTGGTGGTGCGTCTATATCTCCAGCAAGAGCGAGGGCGCTAGTTCTGTTCACTGGAGTGACCGGGGTAAGCATCCCAATCGATGATAGTCGTCTCCTCATTATGGAGCCGCTTATTGCAGCTGGCAATGAAGCTGATGCTGTTAAGATCGCCACGGCCGATGCCAATTTCTATAATATACGCGTTGCAGATATGTTTCGAAAAATCTCGACTCGTGAAGAGAATATATTGGCGCCACTTTCAGACTTGGTTGCCACGGGCGTTGGTGTTGTTCGTGACGGCATCAATGCAAAAGAACTTCTAACTGGTAATTTTACCTATCAAATGGATCCTGCTCTTGGTTATACTTACGATGCATCCGGCAATGCACAGGCAATGATAGGGCTTCCACCAAGCCCTGACGGAAAAGATTTGATCAATTTGGCTGCGCCAAAATTTTTGAATATGATGATTTATAATGATTATTATCGATATATCGAGAGTTTGAACCTGTCTCTATTTAACGTCTTAACTCGAGTCAATGGACAGCTGGTTCTCGCAAGTCGAGACGTTGCTGGCGGTGGTATTCAAGGAAACCCTGTGCCGAACCCAGATCCGGCAGGAATGCTCTCAACAAGAGCATGGAGTTTATCTACTGAAACCGCAGGAACAAACCGTAGAGCCATTGAATATTCCTTTAGAGAATTCATGTGTACGCCGATGGCTAATATGGCGGATGCTTCGATGCCTGACGATCACGTCGGTCGTGACGTCGATCGTTCACCAGGTGGAAATCCGGCAGTTTATCAGACGACTTGTAAGGCTTGTCATGCGGTGATGGATGGTTTTCGCCCAGCCTATGCGCACTACGATTTTGGGGGACCAAACAACACCATGGCGATTGCTTATTATCCACTGTATCATGTTGATTCAAGTTTGAATCCAATTCCGATGAATGCAGATAGAGGACCAGGAAATAGTGGCGGTACAATAGCCGGTCCGACCGATGGCAAGGGGTATCCAAATTGGGTTGCTTACAAATTAAATAAAATGACAGCTGGTAATTCAGACGCATTTCAAGAGCCACTTGGTTACCCAGTAACCAATAATAAGTGGGTCAATTATGCAACTAACTCACTCAATGCGAATCAATTTGGTTGGAGAGGGCCGGCTTCAGGAGAAGGTTTGGCGCAATTCGGTGCTTTGCTTGCGGGATCTTTTGGATTTAGCAAATGTATGGTGCGAAGAGTATTCACTGAAGTTTGTATGCGAGCACCTGATATTCAAGCGGAGATGCCACTTATCGAAAGCTTGGCTAAAGAATTTGAAGCGAAAGGATATCTACTGCGTAATCTTTTTGAGAAAGTAGCGATTCAGCCAGCTTGCTTAGGAAGTCTGAATTAGCATTTGAGAATTTAGTTTTTGAATTTAAATTGTGAATTAAGTTTATTTAAAAAAAGAGGCAGGATATGAAAAACGTAAAACGAAAAATGCTTTTCAAACCAAAAGTCGCGATGGGTGTGCTGTTTTCTGCGGTAATTTCAACTGTAATATTTCAGAACTGTAGTAAGGGTGTCTTGCAAGACTCAGCAAATAATTCGGCAAGTTCTTTTGTTCAGACAAAGGCAAATACCGTTAGCGTGGTCACGGCCAGACAGTTCTATGCTTCAATGCTCAATGTGACAAAAACGAGTATTGGTTCTTCTAACGTTACGCCTGCTGAACTCGCAGCTCTAGGGGCTTCGATTTCAAATACCGGAGATCCGAATTCAGTTAATGGTCCAATGTGGATGGCAGTTACCAGTCTTTCTGGTCTGGGTTGTGTTGACGTTATGGCAAATGAAGCAAAGCTTGGAAAAGCTGGAACGCCAGCAAATTTTGCAGTTCAAGTTAATCTTTGGGCGACGCCACCTATGATCACAGACGCTCAGTTACAAGATTCGGTCAATCGTTTTGCACGTGCCTACTGGGGAAGAATGCCGTCAGCAGACGAAAGTGCAACAATTATTGCGGCAATGTCGGCGTCTTTCTCAGACATTCGCGCTCCATCGGGAGCCCAAGTTGCCGGAAAGCCAGCAACTGATCCAGTAAATGAGGGGACCAACAGAATGATGTATTTTCTTTGCACGGCAATGCTCTCATCAATGGATACACATAAACGTGTGACTTCGAATTAAGATTTAAATTTATTTTGTTTTTTGGGGTTTGATTTTATTACTTGGGGGAAAAATGAAAAAGCAACTTTATAACGCTGATGGCCTTCCGATATTTTTACATGCAGATCATAAGAAGCCAACTACACGGCGAGAATTTTTATCCTCGGGAATAGCAAGCTTTTCGGGAACGATGTTTGCGCCATCGATTTTACAAACTTTGTTTACAAGCTCCGCAGCGCAAGCGGCTGGTTGCGCTGCTGCAGCAGTCAATACTCTCCCGGCATTTATAAATCTTAATTTTTCGGGTGGACCAGGTATGACCGGAAGTTTTGTGCCGATGGACAAAGGTGGCGGTATGGTGCCGTCTTATAATGCGGTTGGCTTGGGAACGGCTCCAAGTATTCAAAGGGTATTTAATGATGTGCCATTTCCAATTTATAGTGCGACCTCAGTTTATTCAGGTACAGGTTTGCCAATCAGTCCGGCCAGTACAATTACGGCTGGGACGCCTCCTTCAACGGGTTTGCCGCCAGGAGCAGCTGACCCTGTATTGCCATACTCTAGTCAGTTTATTGCAGGACTATTACTGGCAATCAATCCAGATATTCAATTGAAAACTGCATGGTGTAGTGTAGTTGTGAGTTCGCAGGATGATAATAGCTCGAATGCCTGCAATATCACCGGCTTAATACAAGCAGCGGGTTATATAGGTGATACCTTGCCAGCATTAGGAAATGTCGCAAGCTCAACTGGAATTTCGAATATGCCGGTATTGATAAACCCAACGGCGCCGTCTGTAGTGGGCTCGTTTGCAGATATTACAAATGCCATTGCACTTCATACCAAGGTTCGGGCGCAACTCAATAATGACCCCAAACTTTTTCAATCGATTTTGAATTTAGTTAAAAATTTGAGTGGCTCGCAAGCGAGAACTTTGGCTAGCGCTAATGGCTCGGGATCGGCGCAAACGCTGGGAAGTCTCGTAAGCTGTGCTACCGGTAAAAACTTTGACCTATCTAGCGGTAGTGTTTCTGCAATGCTGGATCCCAAAAATGATGTCAGTGTAAATGCAGTTTGGCAGCTCGCAAATAATAATACAGTTCAGGGCATGAGCAATGCTTCGAGATATGCTTTCGCTGGAATGGCCTATAATTTATTGACAGGGCGAAGTGGTACTTGCGGTATAAATACCGGAAACAACGACTATCATGGCAATGGTCGCACAACCACTGATCCAGTCGACTTTAGAAATGGGGCTTTGGCCGGAAATATTCTTGCCACAGCACATGCCCTTGGCAAGCCAGTATTTATTCATGTAACTGCCGACGGCGCTACCGGTTCGGCAACAGCTCCAGATGTCTCAGACTGGAGCGGAGATCGCGGTAATGGCGGCGCGCAATTTATGATCGCCTACCATCCAGCGGGCCGCCCTAACATTCAGCCTGGATTTTCTGGCAACCAATTGGGCGACTTCACAAATGGTCAAGGCGCGAATGGTTCTGCTGTGATTGGTGCTGATGGTACTCGCGCGGCAGCCGCGGTTTTTAGAAATTATTTGCAATTTGCAAATGCAGCGAGTGCACAAACTTTATTTAATAAAGTGATTGCGCCGAATACGACTAATGACTTCGATACGACGACACTTCCAAAAATTTTGAAATTTGCTTGAGGTATATGAAATAGTTTTTAAATAGTTTTGTAGTTGGGGTTTTATATGAAAGTACGTAAGTTGAAAATCATGCTAGCCCTATTGTCTTTTGCACTGCTCTACCAAAATTGTGGAGGGGAGTTCAATGCCAATGGTCAAGGTGTTGTATATGCCAGTATGAGTGCTTGTGATGCGGGAACAGAAGCGCTCTTTCAGAGTACCTTTTATCCATTTACCGTACAAAACTGTGTGGCTTGCCATACGGCTGCTGGTCCAGGTTTGGGCGCCTTCGCTGACCCGAATATTAGCTATGCATATAGAGACTTTGTACTGCTTTCAGCTAAGACAATTGCATCCTATGCCACTAGTGAAGGGCATGCGCCACCGCGCACGGGTTCAATCAACAACGCAGCTATCACACCAATCATGTCAAATTGGAAGACCAATACCAATTGTGCTGTCGGCGGTGCCTCTGGAGTCATTGCAAGCTCTCAAGTTGCGATGGGCTTGTCAACCCTAGGTCCGACCTACGGCATTGGGACGGCAAAGATAATCTCTTGGGACCTAAGTAAAGATATTGCTAATGTAAAAAATCTCATAGGCAAATTTCAAATAAAAGTTTATGTAGATCGGCATGAGTTGGGGCCGGGAAACAATACTTATAATTATGTATTTTTTAGTCCAACAATTCTTAATAATGCAGATTCGAATATTCACATTAAAGGAATTCATGTTTTCATAAATGGTAATCTTGCAGGCACCATTACCGCTTATAATGTGGTGGATGTGATTCTACCAAAAGCCAATACCAAAACTCTAATCAGCGGAATCGGCCAGGCTTATTTGATGGATGTTGCGCCAACAGATGCTCTGAGCATCGAGCTGGATTTTATTGAGAATACGACCGATCCGGCTACACCTGGTCTGCCAGTAGGGCCGTAATTGAAGCCAGCTTACATTATGGTAAGGGTTCTTTCTTTTTTCAGTTGGTTTTAAGTGAAAAACTTGATTTCAGGGACGGTGAGACCGCAAAACAGATTTCAGGCTCGCTTGAGTCTTCAGCTGATCAGAGCAGGCACGGGACAGTTTAGGGGCAGCAACTACCGATTTCAGTTTTTCGGTTTCGGTCCCAGTTAGGGGTGGGTCAGTAAGTATAAATTTGCTGCTGCATCTGTAATCAGTTTAACTGTCTCACCGACCCTGAACTCAGGTTTTCCACATTCTACCAACTAAAAAAAGAAGAACCCACTTAAAGATAGTCAGCTACCAGGTTCGCTATCGCCAGGAATTCCCACTGTCCGAAGAGTCGGCCAAGACCTTCGCTTCATATAAAGATCTATATAAGTCTTTTTGCCGCCAATAAAGCATGGTCCTAAAATTTAATAATAACTGAGAACAGCATTAGGTTAGTTGATTTGCTGTTCTGTTTGGCGCGCGACAAATTTTCTTAATTCTTGACGTTGCGATTCTGAAGGATTGACAAATTTTAGGCCTACTCCTGGTGGGTAAACTCCACGTTGATCATTATTGATTCGTACAATTTGAGTTTGGCAACGAAATACCTGCAATTGATCCAGTTTAAGATTAATTTCAAAACTTTCAAAATCACTGAGTTCAGTTTCAAATTGTTCTTTAAATAAATCTAAGGAGCCAAAAGTTAAAAAAACTCCCGATTCAGATAGATCGTAGGTTTGAGCATGTATTTGATTATGCTTGGTTTTGATTTGTGCGGGAATTAGCAATTCAGCTCTCGGAGGTCGGGTCCACCATCTCAAACTTGAGTCGTTTAACAGCTTCATTTGCTCTGGATGAAGTAGCGGTACAAAAATCAAAACCAGAACAAGACTAGCCGTCGAAGTCTCAATTAGAGAATAATCGGGAGATTCCAAGCCAACAAAAAAATTATTAAGAAACCCCAGAAAGCAGAAGACAGGAACTGAAAATTTGAGATTGGGATGAACTAGAAATAATTGAATTGAAACGACCGTTGCTGCTAACATGAGTGCCCAGTTGTTCCAAGGTAATTGGGCAATAGCCAAATCTAAATCCCTATATGGATGCTCATATAGCCACATCACTTGGAAGGGCATACCGAGTACGATCAGCAAGAGTATGGCGCTAAGTATGATAAAATAGGCGGGTTTTTTATTCATTTAGTTCCTCACTAAAGCGATCGCAGTAACTCATTACTCGATTAACATATTTACGGGCTGCATCCAGGCCAACACCTCTTTTTAGCCATTCACCACGATTTAATTCAATGGCCTGAAACACTCGGTAAGGTCCAGAATTATAGCTTGCGAGAACCACCCTGGTCGTAGCCTGCTCCAGATCTGAAAATTGAGATTGCAGCAAATTGATTTTGTCCTTGCGCTGCCAATAGCCTTCAAGCTGTCTTATGTAAGTCGAGCCACCGCTGATAGAATACTCTGGATTGAGGCGCCATTCGTTACTCGCATTAAGTTGACCGAGATGAAGTAAATATTTAATAGAACCTAATGGCAGTTCGTTTAGCCCAGGATACCTGGGCCAATCACTGTGAACTTTTAAAATTTCTTGTTCTCCAATTGGCGTAATTTGAGTGAGGCCAAGTGCGCGTGAAAAGCTTAAGGCGTTTGCCTGAAAGCCGGACTCTTGGGCGATAAGGCCAGCAAGTAAAAATGGATTTATACTATTTTGTTGTGCAAATGTATTAATCAGTCGCACAGTTTTAGTTTCAACCTCAAAGTCTTCAATTGATGACAACATTAGATTTGCTTTTAAATTGCATTTCGGTTTTTGATATTCAGACGCAATGGCTGCAGTGAGAGCATTTCTTCTATAAACTACCACTATTTCTCCGTCGAGGTCGGATCGCAATCTCACCAGTGGCATTTTTAGCTTTAACCAACGTCTTTGGTTTAGGTCCCATTCGAGCTTAGAGTGACGCATAAAATGTCGAGTCACATCTTTGCGATCAAAATAAATTTGCAAATGATAATCCTCCGCAATTCCGGCGGCATCAGAAATTGTAATATCAAGAGAAGAAGCCTTGTGTAAAATTTGTCGTTTTGGAAAGAAGCTAATTTGTCGATCTAAAGAGTCTACCGCTGCCTTTGTTGCCAATACATATTGAGCGTTGGATAGCTTTTCTGAAAATGGAGTAGGAGGGCCTAAAGGTGATGTTGGGCCGGCACAGCCAAAAGCTCCCCCCACTAGAGTTAAAACTATAAAAATGAAAATCTTTTGAAGACAACGCATATATCTATTCTCCAGCACAAATTTGGAGATTCAAAATGAATCCCTTTTTGAAGCGCAATATTCGTTTCGGTGTTTCGAACGCAAAGGAATCTTTGTAAAATCGTCTAACCTATTTGAAAGAAATAGATCATTTTTAAGACATAAGTGAACTTAGCTAGCATTGATGGCCCTATCTTCTTTTGGATGGTCTAGTTAGGCAGCGCAGGCACGGGACAGTTTAGGGGCAGCAGCTACCGATTTCAGTTTTTCGGTTTCGGTCCCAGTTAGGGGTGGGTCAGTTTATACAAATTGGCTGCTAGTTGATCGGCTGAGGACTCAAGCATTTTTAAGGAGTCCTCCATTTCGATAAGCGCCTGTACTTCTCTTAGCCCGGATATTTCATCAGAGTCGCGTCATCTAGATTTTTTTGATGAAAATTTTTTAGCCTAAAAAATTCGAATATTTTTTGAGAAAAAATTGAAG
>JAYVXS010000234.1:0-4041 GCA_043784965.1 Bdellovibrionales bacterium | reverse complement strand
GTAACTACACAGCGACTTTGGCCGCTCCTAATTACACAGCGATTTTGACCGACTGAGTGTATCAATTTGAGACACCTCTTGATGTGATTCTAGCAACTTACATCGAGGGGAGAATTGGCATGGAGTCACTTGTGGTTGGAACTAAGGATCAGCTGAGAATACAGATCATTTCGAAGATTTCTAAGGGCATGATGAAAGCGAGTGAGGCACTCGTGCTTTTGCAAGTGAGCGAGCGTACTTTACGTCGCTGGCTGAGAGCTTACGAGAAAGAAGGAGTTGCTTTTATTTCCCATGGTAACAAGAGAAAAGTTCCAAAAAACAAAACATCTCAAGCATTACATTCACAAATTATGAAGTACGTTGAAACTGATTTGTATGATTTCAATATGCTTCATGCGCTTGAGAAAATTGAAGTGAAATTTAATCTCAAGATCAATCGAGAAACCTTTCGCAAATGGTGCCACCAGAAGGGGCTGGTAAAGCAAGCTCATAAGCGAAGGGGTAAGCCACGCTTTAAGCGTGAGCGCTACAGCCAGGCGGGCTTCATGCTTCAACTGGATGGTAGCCCTCATCGATGGTTTGATAATATCGAATCTTGTATAGTTGTTGCTATCGATGATGCCACAAGCGAAGTGATGGGTGGGCAATTTTTTGAAACTGAAACAATGTTTGGATGCTTCAAAGTATTAAGTGCTATTTTTGCCGTAAAGGGTCTTCCTTGCGTTTTGTATGTGGACCGCGCCGGAATGTATGGGGGACAAAAACGAACCAATTTCTCCCAGCTCGTGAGAGCTTTAGATGAGCTTAATGTTCAAATTATCTATGCCAATTCTCCGGAGGGCAAAGGCAGAGTCGAGCGTCTGAATCGCACTCTTCAAGATCGACTCATTCCTGAAATGCGAATGGCCGGCGTGACCGGCTACCTAGAAGCTAACAAATACTTTAAAGATGTCTACCTTCCTCATCTACACAATCCAAAATTCGCCGTGCAAGCACAGAACGGAAATTCCGCATGGCGGCCTATTCCCAGCCACATCAAGCTTGAAGAAGTGTTTTGCATCAAAGAAAAACGCAAAGTCGCTCGCGATCACACCTTCAGCTTTCAAGGGGATTCGTATCTCATCACCACGGATTTAAAATACTCAATTTATAATCACGACATTGAGCTTCGCATCGATGATAAGTATGCAGTATTTCTAGCCGTGTTGAAAAAGTTCAGAGGCGGGAGCAGGATACTTGCAGCATAAGGGCTACATAGTTTTCTGTTTTTCAAAGTGGAGAGCTACAGCGAATGGCGTAAATTTCTGGGGAGACTCTTGGATTTCATTGAGATGAGCAAAGACATAGCGCAGGTAATCCGTAATATCGATATTGGCTGCAGTACAGGTGCTATTAATAGTTCGAAGAACGTCGAGAATGGCTCGGCCATTTCTGGTTTTTCTGAATTTGGACCCCGAGAGCATACATTTTTCAATACGCAATGCACGCTCGCTGCCATTGTTGGTATATTTCAGTGCTGGATGATCGAGATAGAGAGTCAATTCTGTAAAGTGATTAATAATATATTTTGCCGCTTTATAGAGTTCAGTGCCCGGTGGCCACACATTGGGCATAATATCTTTTGGGTATGTTGCAGGGCCTGGAGGCTGACCAGTGACCGCGGCAATGCAGCGGTTCTTTATCGCAGACCATACCCAGCGTGCATAGCGAGTACGGAGTTTGAGCACATTTGCGTGAGTCCTGCCTTTTGCGTCGATCATTTTTTCAATTTTAGTCAGAAGCAAAAAGCCCCTGAGCATAAAGTAACAAAGACTTTCATCCTCAGAGCGAAAACGCCAAAACGGGCGCCTGGCGTGTGCGCCACAGCCGGCTATTGCAAGGCCAAATTTTTTCTGCAGCTCTTCAGTCGGCAGGTTCGTCGTCGACAAATCTCCTTGAAAGGTCAAGGTACCGGACTTGGGCTTTCGCCATTCAAGTATTTTTGTAACAATATTGCCCACACTTCCCACATGGGTGCGAAAAAAACGAACCGTCGATCTGGGATCTTTGTCGGTGCGACCAACAAGCAGGCTCACATTAACAGCTTTTTTCTCACCCTTACCATCAGCCCTCTCAGCCGCCCAACCAAATTGTTCGTCGATGCTTTTTGAAAGGCTATCGGGTTCGCCGTCGTCAAGATCCAACACCTTTGTGGGCGTGTCATCCCCAGACAAAATCTTAATATCGGAAAGATCCTCAGCCAGATGCAAATAAATCGGCAAAAGATTCATCGCCACAAATTGAAAAACTCTACAAATCTTACTCGAAGAAAACTCTTCTTGGCCAAGCATCAACACCAGACGATTGATCGGTATAGCAAAGCCCACATGGAGCTTAATCAGATTGCCAATCGCACCCCAGGTAAATTGAAATTTTTCAGGACCTACATGGGCCATCGAGGCTCTCACACTTTTACCCGTCTCAGGATCAGTCACTGTCTCAACGTCATAGGTGATATCGGTTACAACAATCTTTACATCGACTCTCTTTGTCTTGTCTGAACTTGAATGAAGGCCTTTGATCTTTCCAAATTCTTGCATACGATTCACCCGCTCTTTTTCTAATTCTTTTTGTCGAAGACTGACTGGGAAAGAAAACAACATCTCGTTAGCAGGAGCAAGATCTAACTCCATTTGCGGGTTGTCTTTTTTTGTTTTTGGCCCTCTTAAGGCTTTTAACTCTCGATCATATTCTGCATGCTGGGCGGCTGCCTCATTGCGCTTTTTCTTAAGCTTCTCATATTGCTCTCTCAAAACAGGATCTTCCGGTGGATTAAGTTCTAAAGAGGCCGGAGGTGCTGCGGGTAACGCCCCAGCTCCTCGGCCTCTTTCAGATTTTGGCAAAATCCCCATCGCCTGACGTAAACTTGTTAATGTCGCCTTTGCTCGCTGAACTGATAACGAAAGACTTTCATACACAGCCATCACTCGCTTGAGTTGATTGCAAATTACTTCCGGCAGCTCATTTCCGTGTGACTCAATCCATTTGGCTAAATCACCGAACTCTTCTCTCGAAATTGCCGAATCTTGCATTTAGTTTTCTTTCGTTTATCCAGATGCTGGTAAGCCATATCCTCCTCGAAAGTTTTGCGATTGGTCAATTGGTCTTACGTAATTTGCAACACGCTTTTGTATCGTGTATTGAGAACCTTCGATCAAAAGACCGAGCTCGGCCAAAGTGATTGATTCACACGAAGCTTCTATCAAAAATTTAAGCTTTGTTTTCATTGCTTCCATTGTGAATAACTTGCTACTTATCCACAACCCCGTGTTGTCGGCATAGAGAACTTTGATACGCCGGCGATTGCGGCCAATAAAAATAACAACATCATTAGCAAATGGATCAAGATTCATTTTATAAGCCTCGGCCAAAAGACCCGAATGACCCTTTCTAAAATCTACCCGATGTTGAGCAAGCCAAATCCTTCGACTATGTCCTTCAAGCATCACGTGTCACCTCTGTCGACCAGCGCTTCGCTTGAATCTTCAGTCGCCATTTGTCCGCTCAAGACTTCAATTAAGCCTGAAGTCGAAAACTCATTAACCGACAACTCAACATAAACACCACTGCGAAAATAAATGCGAACCTGCGGCTTTGCTATCGATAAAGGCACCGGCTCTTTGACCAAACCCAGCTCTCGCTTAACGGAAGCTGACCTCTTCTTTAAAATTTTCAACTCACGCGGCGCTTTTGACTTTATTCTTTTTTTCCAATTGCACAATGTCCGCTCGGGCAATCCTGCCGCACGGGCGACTTCTGCCCGACTGATGCCCTCGTCAATAGCAGATATCGCCAATTGTCTCAACTCAGCTGTGTAGCTGACTGAATGCTCTCTTCTTCGAGCAAATGACCGCTGCAACTTTAGAATGATCTTCTTTGATTTCTTATCGTCATACATCTGTAGTAGGGCGTAGAAGTGGCCGCGATTTAACGTAATCCCGGTCTCCCGGGTTTCAGCCCCGTCGATCAGCTGTGAATTTGATTATTTTTTCTCCTCTTCCT
>JAYVXS010000233.1:0-4064 GCA_043784965.1 Bdellovibrionales bacterium | reverse complement strand
TTCCAAGCATTGCCACTTTGAGAAGCGAATGCATTTACTGTTCCGTCAGACCATTTTTTATCAACAGTCAGAGTAATGCCCTTAGCTTTGGCAACTTCGACCCAACGAACCATAACTTCATCAATAATTTCGCCGAAACGCTGTTCGGTGATATTAGCCACAACGTTTACATTGTCTCGCAAATGCAAATTATTTGGTGGAAACATCGACTTCAAATTCGCTGTGCCGTAGAAATCATAACCCTTATTGCTTTGTGCCTGTGCCATCGTGGCCATCAAAACGATTGCTAAAAATCCTAATATCTTCATGAAACCCCTCCTATTGGTGTTTTGGTTGCAAAAAGGCTAGGTCACGACGAAAGGCTAGGCAAAGAAATAAATTCAATGGCTACGCGTGTCTTCAATTTTTTTTAAATTCCAATAAATGGCTAAAACTTTAGGCATATCATTTTTTTAGAGAGATTTAAGCAGTTCGGCTTCAAGAGACCTTTGTCTGCATTGAAAGCTTCGCTTGAGTGTGCATGGCCCGATTCCCAATATCACGAAAGATACTCTTCGACTGGCATTGGATTTCTTGGCTACAGATTATCGAAAATTCTCTTGAATGGAATTACATCTGTACTGAAGCAGGAGTTGAGAGGGTACAATATCTTGATAAATGCACTTTTCTAGTTCGGCATTCAGTCTTGGTGAGTTGGCGGTTGATTGAATTCGAGATCTTCGAAATCATCAGGGGTTCTTGGCAGCCCGCGAGAAGGGCTAATTTACGAAGTTGATCTTTTTGCTTTTAAGTTTTTTTTCGCTCCTATGGCCGTCGCAGCATGGACAGTCATGACCGTAAGATACTGGCTTGGCCTCGAAAGCTATGGCGTGTCTTAGCGAAAAAGCGAGATGATTTACTTAACAAAACTATGAACATAAAAAATCAGAAAAGCTCGAAAAATTGTCGATCAATTGAAGGCTAATTACTGGTGAATTGTTAAGAAGTCAGACGCTTTTTTGAGCTTTCTTGGATTGATCCAAAGGCCTTGAAAACCTTTGCTGCATGGGCTGTGCGTGATATTATTTATTTCAATGGCCCGTTGTGGGCCGCAAAGTTGAAGCAGAAAAGTTGAAGCAGATTTGAACCAGTGAATTGAACCAGTGAATTGAACCAGAGGATTGTATATGAAGACAGATAAAACAATGCGGTCAGAGATAAATAAGAAGTTCAAATCGATATTAAGGCAGATGTGTTTTTTAGTGATCTTATTTGCGGGTATTACAACTCTAGGTATTCCGATCATTGTCGGCGGCCTTTTTCCAATTGCAGATACTGGTGTTGATCAAGACGTAAATGAAGGATCGACGGTTACGCTCAACGGGCTTTCTAGTTGGGCTTACGATTTGACATTGATCACCTATCAATGGACGCAGATTTCTGGAACTCCCGTGATTTTATATGGAGCGAATTCGGCGACGCCACAGTTTACCGCACCAGAAGTGGGTATTTACGGCGAGACTTTGGGTTTTCAATTGATTGTCTCAGACGGAGAAATCTTTAGTTTTCCAGCCGAGACTTATATTTCAGTACATAATGTGAATCGAAGGCCAGTAGCAAACGCAGGCGGTGGCCAATCGGTTGCGCAAAATGTATTAGTGAGTTTAGATGCTTCGGCCTCATTTGATTTAGATGGCGATGCATTGACCTATACTTGGTCACAAACCGCAGGGCCGATGGTAGCGCTCAATTTAGCCAATCCCATTCATCCAAGCTTTAATTCAGGCTTGGGAGCCTCTTTGAGCTTTAGTCTTGTTGTCTCTGATGGCTATTCATTGAGCGATCCTGCTAGTGTGAATATTTTAGTTAATAGTCCTGATCATCCACCCATTGCTAATGCAGGTCTTAATTTTACTGCCAACGAACGCACCATCGTTTATTTAAATGGGGCAGCAAGTTCTGACCCCGATGGAGGTGCGTTGAGCTATCTTTGGACTCAGTTAAGTGGTCCAATTGTTACTCTAACTAATAGTACAACAGCGACTCCAAGTTTTAGCGCCCCAGAGGTCGCATCTAATGGAGCCCTTTTGACTTTTAAATTGATAGTCAGTGCGGGGCTTCTGCAAAGTGCGCCAGCATTGGTAAGCGTGCAAATTCTTAATGTTAACCGTGCTCCGATTGCAAGTTCAGGTATAAATCAAAGTGCTGAAGAAAGAATGCCTGTTAATTTAGATGCTTCAGCGAGTTTTGATCCAGACGGCGATCCTCTTACTTATCTGTGGACGCAAATTTCGGGGCCTCCAGTATTGCTGAGTATGAGCGACGGGCCGAAGCCATACTTTTTTGCTCCTGAAGTAAGCCTCGCAGGTGCGAGTATCGGTTTTGCCGTGACAGTTTCAGATGGCGTACTTTCTAAGACAGCCGCACCAGTGTATATTAATGTAATAAATGTAAATCGCGCGCCAATAGCAGACGCGGGACCTGATCAATCGGTAGATATGCAGACCCCAGTGATTCTTAATGCGACAGCCAGTATGGATCCAGACGCTGATGCGATTACCTATCAATGGTCTCAAATAGGCGGACCGATAGTAGTTCTGAATTTGACAAATCCGCTTCATCCAACTTTCATAGCCCCGAAAGCGCCAGTTGGTGGCACTAGCGTTTCATTTACTTTGATTGTGAATGATGGCAAGCTCGCAAGTGACCTAGATTATGTAAACATCTCTATAAAAAACGTAAACCAAGCGCCGATCGTCAGCGCCGGTCTCGCGCAAATCGTCTCGTCTGAGGGTGCGGTATATTTAGATGCCTCAGATAGTTTTGATCCAGACGCTGATGCAATCACATTTCTTTGGAACCAAGTTTCTGGTCCAGCAGTTAGCATTATCAATGGGACATCAGTTTCGCCAAATTTTACCGCGCCAATAGTAACGGGCAGTGATGTCGTTTTAACTTTTAAGGTTTCTGTCAGTGATGGCAAATTAAGTGCAAGTGCAAATGTCACAGTTACTGTTCAGCACGTGAATCATCAACCCATTGCAAATGCTGGTATGCCACAAACTATTCTAGGAAAAGAGATCGCAACTTTAAATGGCGGGCTCAGTGCTGACCCGGATGGCGATGCGTTGACCTATACTTGGTCGCAGGTGAGTGGTCCCGTTGCAGTTATGGATCCTTTAAATCCCATGCGTCCGCGCATAGTCGCACCAGATATTTCGGTGGTGACGCAAATTACCTATTCTTTGGTTGTATCAGATGGAAAGCTGTCTAGTTTGCCATCATCTGTCGTTATTACTGTAAAGCCAATTGGCATTCCGCCGTCTTGTAATTTAGCGCGCATTGAAAATAGTGTTCTTTGGCCGCCTAATCATAAAATGGCAGAGGTCTTTATTGAAGGTGTATATGAAACAGATCATGAAGAAGACTTAGGCAATAAAATAACTTATACCGGAGTCACTCAAGACGAGCCGACCAATGGTTTAGGTGATGGTGATACAGCAATCGATGCGGTGATTAAGGCGGGTTCAGTCTTGGTAAGAAGTGAGCGTCAAGGCACCGGCACTGGCCGAGTCTATACTGTGAAGTTCAATGCGACTAATATTCGTGGTGAGTCTTGCAGCGGAAGTGTTAAACTCTGTGTGCCTAAGGCGGCAAACAATAAGACTTGTATTGAAGAAGCTAAAATATACGACTCTACTCAATAGTAATAAATAGTAAGTCATAATCTACTAAGTAGAAAAGCCTTCGGGCAGATTAGGAGTGCAGTTTAGGGGCAGTTTGGAGGCAGCGGCTGCCGATCTCAGTTTTTCGGTTTCGGTCCCCGTTATGGGTGGGTCAGTATATACAAATTGGCTGCGTTGGCCGGCTGAGGACTCAAGAGTTTTTAAGGAGTCTTCCATTTCGATGAGCTATGCATCACTACGTGAAACACAAGCTTTACTAGAAATAATGAATCAGCAGGAGGCGGGTATTCTTGCCAATCATCTAGCCCGGATATTTCATCAGTTTCGTCGTGAAATCGCTGATTCGCAGACTGGCCTGGCGCTTGAGAGACCTTTGAGTGAGGCAACCTCAAAGCAGGT
>JAYVXS010000232.1:0-34206 GCA_043784965.1 Bdellovibrionales bacterium | reverse complement strand
GGGCCCGCGCAAAAATAAGTATTACAACTTTTGCGCAGTGGATTTTGAATCAGATCAAGGCGGAAGGAGGAACGGCTAGCCAGAGGCGCTAACCGGACGACGACCAACGAAGAGCTGATTTAAAAGACCTAGCAAAATTGTAACAATTATTTTTGCGCGGGCCCTAATTTCGAGTAAAACTCGAGTTCGCGTTGAGTCATTTGCTATACGAGGTTGCCTCACTCAAAGGTCTCTCAAGCGCCAGGCCAGTCGGCGAATCAGCGATTTCACGACGCAACTGACGCAACTGACGCAACTGACGCAACTGATGCAACTGATGAAATATCCCACCCCTAACCGGGACCGAAACCGAAAATCCGAGATCGGTTGCCGCTGCCCCTAAACTGCCCCTAGACAGCACTACATAACTGGAGCAACAAAAAAAGGATAGGGCCTTACTCTTGTCGCCCGGGAGCCTGTCAAATCTCAAATCAGCCTCTTCGGGCCACCAAAGAAATCCAAAGAGACTCAAAGAGGGCCCAAAGTGCTTAGACGCACTAGCGAGCTTATGCTATGGTTTATGCTATGGTGAATTATGGCTGAAAATATTAAACTACTTGCTGAAAATAAAAAGGCCCGTTTCGACTTTTCTCTCGAAGAGAGTTTTGAGGCAGGGCTTAAGCTCACTGGCTCGGAGGTTAAATCACTTCGAGCTGGTCAAGTGAACTTGAAAGACTCCTATATTTCTTTTCAGGGAGACGAAGCTTTTTTGCAAAATGCTCATATCAGTGAATACCGTGCAAGTTCTTATAATAATCATGCTCCAGAGAGATTGCGCAAGCTTCTCCTTTCACGCTCCGAAATTGATAAAATCAAACGCGCCGTTCAAGAAAAGGGCTATACTTGTGTCCCGACAAAAATTTATTTGAAAAAGGGCTGGATCAAAATCGAAATTACCTTGGGTACAGGACGAAAAAAGGGCGACAAAAGAGATCTTCTTAAAGAGCGCTCTATAAAAAAAGAACTGCAGAATAAAATGCGAAAGGACCGCTAGCGCGGTATAGATTTTCCTGTTTTTTCGGCAATACAAAATAAGGTCTTCAATTTGTTTAGTCTCATGACTTCGCTCCCAGACGCGCGTGGTATAAATCTCGCTGCTTGTGGGGTTCGGGCCCTGAAATCAGTTTAACTGTCTTGCCGTCCCCGAACTCAGTTTAACTGTCTTGCCGTACCCGAACTCAGTTTAACTGTCTTGCCGTCCCCGAACTCAGTCGTTCCACTTTTTACCAATTGAAAAAAAAGTAAGAGCCGACATCAGCGACTAAATGGCCTTTCAGTCAAACCTGCGACGTCCTCGCGGTTACATCGCTGTAACCACTTTGATTACAAAATCTTGTGAAGTCGGTCTTCGAATGGTATGTAGCGAGTTTTATAACTCGTAAACGAAAGGCATATTTATGAATTTCGTAAGATTGATATTTGCGGCGTTAATGGTTCCACTGGCATCGTTGGCAGTTGAGATTCCTCAGACCGCAAAACCGCTTTACCAAGTTACCTCTAGCGGCTCCAAAGCAAACTTAATGTTCAAAGATATTCAAACAGAAGAATCTAAATTCGATATCGAACTAAAGTGCAAAACTCTTTACTATAGATGGGAAGCCGCTTCTGAGACCCACTGTAGTGTTGGCAACGGCTGGGGCAGCGGAACTTTAGCTTGCTTAAATCCTTTCAAACAGGCCTTTGGATCCACTCGCTTTGTTAGTTCTAATCGTATTACCATGACGGCCTCTTTTTAGAAGTTCTGCGCTATGAGTTCTCACGGCGTGCGCAAAAAAATCCTCACTATTCGCTCCGGGCATTTGGCAAGCAATTGCGAATTAGTCACACTTTACTATCACTCGTATTAAACGGTCACCGGCAAGCTTCGGTTAAAATGATCGAAAAGTTTTCGGATGCTTTGCAATACTCGCCCGCAAAAACCTCACAGCTGATTCAATCGGTCAATTCTGGCCGATCCTCAAGTAGACCATCTAAAATTGATAAAGTCGTTTCGAACTATGAAAAAATCTCACTTGATCTATTTTATGGACGATGTATTAGTGTGCCGTCCTTGGTGCAGACTTCGACTTGTGATGATGATCCTGTGAAGTTGGCGCAAACCACGAGCTGTGCACATGCACAAGCTGAAGGACTTTGTCGCCTGAGCGGAAAATCACCATGTACATTAACTTCGAAAACGCAAACGCCAACTATTAGTACGTCTGTTGTAGGGCTGCGCTACTGTGAAGTTTTGGTGATTGTAAGATAGTTTTTAAGACTGGCCCCTCATGCCGCCTGGATAGAGTAGCTTTCTTTCAAATTTTTAATTTGTGTAGCCATTTTTTGCATAAATATGATCGGGATGAAGATGGCGATACTCTTCATAAACCTCAATTATACTTTTGCCTTCCATTTCGCTAATTTTATTACAAATAATTACACAAGAGGTCTAATCTTGCCTCTTATTGATATCTATGTGAGCATCGACCTATATATGCAGAAATATTTTTTAATTTCGATTCTGTTTGGTTTGATAATGATCGCTTGCGCCCATGAAAAGGTCGTGAGTATGGAGCCGCCACCGTCTGGGCGGCCACAAGAAGAATTGAGTCTAAGAGCTGATCGCTCAGCGCTTGAAGAAGAGCGTAAGCAAATCCCCAATGAAATCAAAAGAAATAATGATGAGTTGGCCCTGGTGCTTCAGTTAATGCAAGCCAACGAGCTTGGGCAGATGCAAGAACCTTCGAAAATACGAGATCGATTTGACAAAGTATTGAGGGGTAATAGGAGTAAGCTCGACAAAGACCATCAGAGAAAACGCGATGAATATTCGCGCTCTGAAAAAATGACGAGAGATCAATTTTTTGCTGGACTCAAAAAAGATCGAGAAGAATTTGCTAAAGAAAAACACGCGAACGAAGAGCGCAGCCAATTTTTTTCAGATCAAGACCAAAGGCGCAGGGATTTTACCGCGGATTTAAATGAAAAGCGCAATGCTTTTGAGTCCGAAACGAGAGAAAAGCGAAAAGACTTCGAAGACTATGCTCGTGAAAGACAAAACTCTTTTACTGAAGAGCATCGGTCCTACGCAAAACGATATGATGAAGAAAGAAAAGCCAATAGCTTGAAAAAAAATATGCAAGAAAAAGACAGAAAAATAAAAGCTGATCTTTATCGGCGCTCCACGTTAGGTAGTGTCGGGGCTGATGGGGCACCGCCGCTTAAGCCATCGGTGCAAAAAGACCTTGAGGAGTTTCAGAGCTTTCCAAAAAGTCCGGCACAGCCTTTAGAGCAAGAAAAATAGATTTATTTTTTTGTTCCAGGAACTCCATTTGCCCAGAAAATGTTAAGTAATAAGGCAAAGATCATTTCGCTTCAGCTAAGCTGGCTTTTAGAAGTGCAGCCTCTACAAAAGCTTTATGCTCATTGTCTATTTGCTCAATCTGCAAATTCAATTTCAATGCCATGCCGAGCATGGGCAACCATTGAAAGAAGGCCTTTCTGGCGGCCGCTATTTGTAGGGCTCGCTTGTCAGGCTTTGGCATTTTGGCCACATATTTTTTAAGCATCGAAAAATTAATATTAGTCGGCTGAAAATAATCGACTTTCGTTTCGTCGGTGATCGCATTGAGCAAAGATCCTAAGGCCGAGTCTCTCGGCGGAGGGGCAAAGTTTTCGCCACGCAATTTTTGATCGCAAAAATTTGCTACTAAATAGCCAATGGCGGTGGATTCAAAGTAGCCTTCAACGCCAGTGATTTGACCAGCAAAAAACAGCAGAGGATCTTTTGGACTAGAGAGATCTTTCGCGAGACATTTAGGTGTATGAAGATAAAGATTACGGTGCATACTGCCAAGTTTTAAAAATTCAGCCTGCTCAAGTCCCGGAATCATGCGAAACACCTGCACTTGATCGGCGTAACTCATTTTCGTTTGAAAGCCGACCATATTATATGCGGTGGCTTCGCGATTATCTTGGCGAAGTTGTACGGCGGCAAATGGTGCGAATCCAGTTCTGGGATTTCTCAAGCCCTTGCCCTTCATTGGGCCAAAGCGCGCTGTGAGTGGGCCACGTTCGACCATCGTTTCGATTGGCATGCAGCCTTCAAAGTAAGGCGTATTCTTTTCGAATTCTTTAGCTTCAATTTTTCGCGCCGCCGTAATCGCACGCATGAGTGAAAAATATTGTTCTTTATCTAGAGGGCAGTTGAAATAGTCTTTATTGCCCTTGTCCCAACGATCGCCTTTGTAGGCAATTTCTTCATTTATAGAGTCGGCAGAAATAACCGGTGCGATCGCATCAAAAAAGTATAGAAAATCACTGCCAAAGTGTTCTCGTAGGCTCATTGCCAGGCTCTGATTCGTGAGCGGGCCAGTGGCGATCACACAGGGCCTTGGAACATCATCAAGAGATTTTACCATTCTGCGAATGACTTTTATATTTGGATGAGAAGAAATTTTTTCAGTCACTAGTCGGGCAAAGACCTGGCGATCCATTGAAAGTGCTTGTCCTGCGGGAACCCGAGATTCAATTCCCAATTGCAAAATAATCGATCCGAGTTGTGCCATCTCCCACTTGAGCTGACCTGGAGCAGAGGTGCTGACAAAGCTTCCAAATGAATTTGAACAAACGAGTTCAGCAAAGTCAGAGCTTTTATGGGCTGGACTGAGGCTATCTGAGCGGCCATCCTCGCGCATTTCGTAGAGGTGCACCGTGTGGCCGAGCTCAGCAAGGCGGTAGGCACATTCGCTGCCAGCAAGACCAGCGCCAACGACATGAATAGGTGTTTTTTCTTGTTTCAAAAGTTCCTCTTCTTGAAGAAAAATGTTATACCATAAAAATGAGCCATAAGCCCAATCGTAAAAGCCATTTGTTTTCTGTGGAGAATGTCCTACAGTCGCTTTTGCAAAATAGCAAGTCTGGTCTCGCACAGGGTTTTACGCGCTTTCGTTTAGAGCGCGAATGGCCTAAAATTGTCGGCGAAAGTATTGCGAAAAACACTCTTCCTTGTGCGATGGAAAAGGGCGTCTTGTATATTTGGGTCAGTCACTCAACTTGGATTCAAGAACTGCATTATTTCAAGGATACAATTCGTGAAAAAGTGAATGCTCATCTAGGACACCCAACAGTTATTGGCGTTAAATTCACCCTCGACAAGCGAGCCGCTAAAGCTCAGCCGTCTGACCAAGCCTGAACTCGGGGCTTATTGCGTTTAAGCTCAATCTTTGCTTTTCTGAATGGTTTCTTTCAAAACATTTTTTATATAAGACTGACGTTGTGATCCGCCAAGTAGTGCTTTTAAGCTTTGATGTAGGCTTGGATCATTAATCAGGGCGCCCAGAGTTCCCTGACCCTTATCGATTTTTTGCATGATGCTAGCTAGATCAGTTACCGCCTGATTGAGCTTCTGATTCTTTGGAATCTCATTGTGCAAATCCTTCAATAGAACATCAAGTGTCTTCATGGTGACTTTAAGTTGTGCTGTGGTGTCCGTCACATTCTCCATTAACTTTGCTGGGCGCCCCTGACTATTGAGTGCTGAAACCAGCAGTCGTATTTCTTTGATCAAATCAAATACCTGCGCAATGCCCTGGTCTTTGTCGGTTATCATTTTAATGAGGTCACCTGATTCAGACGAATCTATTGATGAACCACTTGGTAGAGTCTGGGCCAAGGCTTCGCCGGGATTTAAGAAAATATACTTATCGCCTAAGGCCCCTTGAGTTCTAATTTCGGCGGAAGTGCCCTTCTTGATACGATCGGCAAATTTGCTATCGACCGCAAGTAGGATACTCAGGCGATTGGCCTTTTGTGAAAAGCCAATATTTTTGACATTTCCGATTGGCAAGCCCTGTAGGGAAATTACGCTGCCAATGAAGAGGCCAGAAACTTCGCTGAACTCTGTATTATAATAAACATATTTTGTGAGTACCATGCTCTTGCCACCCAAAGCCAGAATTGAAATCATGATTCCAAGGAGTCCGAAGGCAACGAAAGCTCCCACTTTGTACTCGAATTTTTTAGATCCTTGTTCCATTAACTTTCATCTCCGTTAATAAAGAGAGTCATTCGCGCAAATTGTGTAGCAGATTCGCTTTTTTCTCGAGAGTTTCCAGAACCTAAGCTGTAGTTTTCAGAAAGTTGTTTTGTTGGTAATACAGCGTATATACTGCCGTCAAGTAGTAGGGCAATGCGATCGCAAACTGCAAAAGCCGTTGGCATATCATGAGTGACCAGCATCGAACTCACACCGTGGGATTTTAACTTTAATATCATCTCTTGAATGCGTTTTGTATTATAGGGGTCAAGTCCAGCAGTTGGCTCGTCGTAGAGTACGACCTCGGGTTCAAGTATGATTGCGCGTGCAAGACCAACTCGTTTTTGCATGCCACCCGATAAATTTGCTGGGAGTAGGTTTTCACTACCCTCAAGACCGAAAGTTTTCAGTAGCGCTAAAATTTTTATGCGAATTTCAGGAAGTGAAAGCTGAGTATGTTCTCTCAATGGATAGGCGAGATTATCAAATACCGTCATAGAATCAAACAGTGCGCCTCCCTGAAAGACATATGCGATCTTTTTTCGGACAGGAACAAGTTGGCGTTCATTCATTTTAGTTACATCTAGGTCATCCACAATGATTTGGCCAGAGTCCGGTCTTTCAAGACCTATCAGGCTTCTCAGAATTATACTCTTACCAGCGCCAGAGCCACCGAGCAGTCCAAGACACTCACCCCGTCGAATTTGTAAGTCGACGGATCTGTGAATAATTCTGCTCCCAAAACTCTTTTTGAACTTTTGAATGTCGACAACTATATCTTCTTGCACGTCTTGCCTCATTAAGATTCAAATAAAACAAAAAATAATTTCGTTAGAAAAAAATCACTTACTAAAATCATGATAGACGAAGTGACCACGGCTTTGGTCGTGGCGATACCGACGCCTTGGGTCCCCCCTTTTACACTCAATCCGAAAAAACAGGACACCGAAGATAAGAAAAACGCAAAGAAAAAAGTCTTCATAATACCGGTCATATAATCCATGATATTGACCGTTTGAAATATTTTCTCGTAATAAAATCCTGCATCAATCGCCAGTTCATTTTGACCCACGATCAAACCACCAGCAACACCTATGATATTTCCGATTCCGCTCAGCATTGGCAAAGCGATGAGACAAGCCAAAATTCTTGGAATGACAATTTTCTTTATTGGAGAAGTTCCGAGGGCGCGAATCGCATCGATTTGCTGGGTGACGACCATTGAGGCGATTTCACTGGCAATACCAGCGCCAACTCGGGCGGCAAGCATAAGAGAACAAAATACTGGGCCAACTTCGCGGATTATGGACAGCGAAACAATTTTCGGGACGTAGAGTTTACCGCCAAACTTCTCGAGTCCGATGCCAAATTGAAGAGCCATGACCATTCCGGTGCTAATCGCGGTTACAAAAACGATACTCATTGAGCGCACACCAACGAAATAAATTTGCTCTACCACCAGGCCTGGGTAAAAAGGTGCTATAAAGACCTCTTTCAGAACCTGTTTGAACATGAGTGCGACGCTGCCGAGCATATCCAAAATTTCTAGGATTCGAGTGCCAATGGCGCTTAAGAATGCCTTCATTACAGTATCCGCGAGCTCTTGATTTTTGCTAAGGCTTGTCTTCATGGCGCTTTGAATCCCTGTAAAAATGTATGAAAAGCGGGGAGGTCCAATTCAAAGTTTTTTGAAACTGAAACATAGCTTATGCTATAGGTGCAGTTATTTTTTTTAAAAGTAAGCATCTCCACCGTTGTTTGAATTCCATCAATTGTCCCTTGAGCTTGGGTCCTTCGACTCTCTCGGCCATCGAAGAAGGCCAGCGAAGTATTTAGTATTTTAACAGAGTCAAATGAGCCTAACATATCTCGCTCAATATTTTCCAAACTTGGATCTGCAGGATCATTACAGGATGACAAAAAAGAAATTGAATTTCCAAACTTCTTATCCTGCCAAGCTTCGTCAGCACCTTGGGACTTAATTCTTTCAAAGCGTCCACCGGGCGGGATGAATTTCACATCTTCTGATTTGCTCATTTTCGCGGTGAGGCTCACGGATACACAGGCTGAGATAAAAAAAGAAAAGAAAGTTGCAAGTAAAAATATAGATATGGACGACCGTGGTTTTTTCATTAGCTGTTTTCCGTGCTGCCTTCAATGGTGCAAATAAGTCCTAAATACCTATCGGTTGTTTTGTATCAAATTGAATTCCTTAGTTGATTTTCTAATCCGAGGTCGAGCGCGACGATGTCAAAATAATCTTTGCTGGCGTCATCTTTTTGTCGAGTGATGCGTCGGTCTCGGCTCTACTTAGGTCATGAATAGCGAGCGAATGAGTACCTGAAGGCATTTAATTTGAACTCTCTATCAAGAATGCCTTTGGCACCGCAAATGCTATTGTACCTACTCTAGAGGATACACGTGTCAAATTTTGCTTGCTTTTCATATAGAAAAATCCTGGCTCTTGGGCTGGTCGTCGTATTCTTCGCACTTCACTTGAGCGCAGAAGAGGACTTGGTAAAGGCAAGTGTTGGTCGGATCGGAGACGCCACCCATCTTGAGCTTACGGGCATAAGCAATTGGAAATACGAAATCAAAAAACAGACCGAGCCGAAAACAAATAGGACTGTTCTCGTGCTCGAAACAAAAGCATTGAATGCAAAGTCTTTACTCCTCTTACGAGCTTACAAAGACGAGCTCATAGAGAAAGTGAGTATCAGCCCGAATAGTGTGGATGAGCTGACTGAAATAAAAATCTTTCTTAAGAGCAACAGTTTAGATGCATTCGATTATACAAGCGATCAGCCCAGTCGCTGGGTCGTCGATATTTTTCAGAAAGAGACCAGCAAAGTTCAGGCTAAGGAGGCGCCGGCCGCAGCCCCGGTCAATAAAAAACTCGCAGCAAAAAAGGCGGCTCAAACAAAAGCCTATGCTAATGAGGGTATCGTCGATGAAACTCCTATGAGTGGAATAAACGGCGATTTTCAAAATACAGCTGATGATTGGCCAGCAAAGACTTTTCAGAAAGGTCCATTGCGAATCGATTATCCGGCTCTGAATGATAAAGCTGTCCGCAAACCCAGCTCGGATGCTTTATTGATTAATCCTGATGTTGAAGCGCCGAAAGCGCTCGTTTCGAATAATAGTTTGAATCAAGGCGCTTTTGACGGCGGCGATCCCGAGTTTAAAAGGTTTAGTATGCAGGACTATGAAATTAAAGAAAATGCAGTGATTGCAAGCCGCGCAAATATTTATCTACACTTTCCGATGTTAAAGATCGGCACCCCAGAACTCGAGGAGTTTGCAAAGTCGCCACCGATCTACAAAATTCTGCCACTTGACGAGACCGAAGAAAAACAAGTCAATCTACATAAGCAGAATCAAGAAGCAAAACTATTAGCCAGTCTTTTTGAAAAAGGTCGATACGCAATTTTTCTAAAAACTGCGAGAGAGTTTCGCAAAGAGTATCCCGACTCGCGCTATGAAGAAATTATTCGCTATATGATGGGTGACACTTACCTTAAATTTTGGCATGAAAGCAAAAGTTCGAATGATTTCGATGCCGCGATGGCCATGTACCGCGGTGCAAGCGAAGAATTTAAGGAGTCGCCTTTGACCGCTAGGACTTTGCTATTTGTCGCCTACTCTTATCTCGAGCGTGGTGATAGCCTTAGTGCGATTCAAGCTTTTCAGAGGTTTTTGAACCACAAAAATGAAGATAAAAACTTTGATAATAAAAAGTTGGCAGCACAAGTTCAAATCGCAGAGGCAAGAGCATTTCAGAATTTAAGTAGACTCGATGATGCCTACAAAATTTTAGATGAAGTAGAAAGAACTGCGCCAAATAAAAATGATATTTTAACGGCAGCTTTTTATAAAGGCGACATCTTTTTTCAAGTTGGTGATTATAAGCGTGCAGTTCAAGAGTATAATACGGCACGAACAAAATTTCCGAAAGATTGGCCCGGATTTCCAAATGCATTTTTTAATTCCGCTGAGTCTCACTTTTGGCTTGGAGAACATAAGGAATGTTTGAACTCGTATCGCGAATTTTTACAGAAATTTCCAACGAATGAGTATGGCGGATTTGCCATGACCCGAATCGGAGAAGTCCTGAATATACTTGGTGCCGATCCAAAGCGTGTGCAGGGCGCCTATCTTGAAAGCACCTATCGCTATCGAAATTCACATGGGGCCGATTTGGCAAAAATTCGTATGATCGCCGATCGCATTTTCGAAATGAAAGAAAAGGAGCTAAAGCATTCACTTGAAGAGGTTGAGAAAATTAAGAAAGAAGTCAATATTTCTGGTCTAGATGAATTTACTAGTTTCTTAGTGGCGGATGGCTATTTTAATCGCGGTGACTATATGGCCGCGACCAATGAGCTGATTCATTTTTATCAAAACAATCCGATAGCGGCCAATCGTGATAAATTTAAGTTACGCATCGAACGTAATATTACTACCAGTATTCGTAAAAATGCGATGGAAAAAAAGTTTCTCGAAGCGTTGAAAATGTATGGGCATTACGCCAGTACTTGGCTCAATAACTCTGGCCGTATAGACACTGAGTTCTATGTGGGGCGGGCTTATGAACAAGCTGGTGTATTTAGGGAGTCAGAGCGCATTTATCGCGCGACCCTTAATAAAATCTATGCGCTTCAAGGGACAAAGATTGAAAAAGAACGCAGCGTATTTGAAATTTTGCCGACCACAGACGCGGTCAATTTACGACTGGCTGTAATTTCAGTTCAAAATCGAGATTACTCAAACGCATTTGATCATTTGAAAGAAATCAAACATCCAGAAAATCTAAACGAAGAGGAGCAAGTAGAAAGAGCTCAAGCCTCGGCGGCAGTTTTTGAGGAGCGCGGCGACTTAAACAATTCTAAGAAGTTTTTACAGACGCTGGTCGACACATGGAAGGGGCAACCCATAACTGTCGCACCGATTTATTTGCGACTCGCGCAAATACAAAATCAAGGTAAAAATTCGGCGGCTGCTGAAATCAATCTGCAGAGGATAGTAAATTTACAAATTGATACGGCATTAGTACCAGAAGAAACCTATGCGAAAGCCTTAGAACTAAAGGGCGACATCGAATTGGCCTCTGGTAGAAAACGCGAGGCGGTTAAAAGCTATCAAGAATTACTCGCTCAATTTGAAACAAAACGTTCAATGAGTTCGGTGCGTTATAAATTAGGCCAAATTCACTTCGACCTAGGTGATTTGAACGAAGCGCAAAATACCTGGAGTAAACTGCTAAATGATAAAAACGACAAAGGTGCAACCTGGTTTCGTTTGGCTTCTGAAAAAATGACGAGTTCGAAATGGAAAAAGGAATATAAGAAATACATCGATCGGATCCCGGCAATGGCAGAAAGTTTGAAATCAACGAATGATAAAAATTCACGTCAATAGCGACGAGAAATGGTTCGGAGAAGATATGGTTGATAAAGAATTCGGCGAGATCATTACTCAGGATCCAGAGATGAGGAGACTGCTATCACTAGCAAACAATATTGCTCCTAGCCGCGCCAGTGTTTTGATTTGTGGAGAAAGTGGAACGGGAAAGGAGCTTTTGGCAAGATTTATTCACAATAGGAGTCCGCGTGCAAAGAATCGTTTTGTAGCGGTTAACTGCGCGGCCTTACCTGAGACATTGCTAGAAAGTGAGCTGTTCGGATATGACAAAGGCGCATTTACTGGGGCCAATACGTCAAAGCCAGGCAAATTTGAATTAGCCAATAATAGCACATTTCTGCTCGATGAAATTACCGAAATGCCAATTCTACTTCAGGCTAAAATATTGCGGGTAATTCAAGAGGGTGAAGTTGAGAGGCTCGGAGCGAAGCAACCTCAAAAAATCAATGTTAGGTTGATCGCAACGAGCAATCGTAATATGGCTGAAATGGTTAAGCGAGGAGAATTTCGTGCCGATCTTTACTATAGATTGAACGTAATTCCGTTGGTGATTCCTCCACTAAAAAATCGCAAGCGTGACATTGAAGTCTTGGCAAAATTCTTTTTAGGCGTCTCTGGCATTTTGAACAACAAAGAAAATAAATCCTTACCGCGAGAGAGTATCGAAAAATTAATATCTTGGAATTGGCCGGGTAACATAAGAGAACTTGAGAACGTAATTGAAAGATCTGTTTTGCTTAGCAGCTCAAATTTAATTACCCCAGAAGAAATTTACATTAATGGATTTGAACAGCAAGGACAAAAAACCTTTGAGTTCACTCCTGGAATTACTTTGGCTGAGGCCGAAAAACAACTCATCTTGAAAACCCTTGAGCATACAAGACAAAACCGCACGAGAGCGGCTCATATTTTGGATATTAGTATTCGCACACTACGAAATAAGCTTCACCAATATAACCTTACTTCGCCTGCTCCGGAGACGATTGAAGAGAGTTGTTTAGAAAAGCTTGTTGAGATAAACCCAATTTCATTAAATCGAGGTGGATATGGCTGATCTCTTAGATAAAACCACGAGGGCTTTAGCGTCTTCGGCTAATTTGCGTTCGCTTAGACAAAATGTCGTGACGGCGAACATCGCGAATGCAGAGACGCCCGGCTACACAGCAAAGAAATTAGATTTCGAACAGGCGCTGGGACGCGCATTAGAGCTTGATGGTATCGGCAGCATGAAGACAACGAGCGAAGGCCATTTTATTGGTGGCGCCGGCTCAATGGCTAGAGTTAAGGCCGATACCTATGACAATCCAGATGCAAGCATAAATAATGATGGTAATACGGTTGATCTCGAGAGAGAAATGTCGACGCTAGCAGAGAACTCACTTCTTTATAAGGCGGCTATTCAGCTAATCAACAAAAAACTTGCCGCGCTTAAATACGCTGCTGGTGAGGGAGGTCGATAATGGACTTTTTAACCGGCATGAGAGTTAGTGCGAGCGGCATGACTGCGCAGCGCATGCGGATGAATACCATTTCAAGTAATATCGCCAATATTAATACAACCCAATCGCCTGAGGGCGGAGCCTACCGAAGAAAAGATGTCGTCTTCGAAGCTATGCCAGATGCGGCGAGTTTCGGCGAGTTATTAACTTCAGCGCCGCAAAGAGATATAAATCGTGTGCAAGTAACCGACGTCATTTTAGATCGCAGAGCGCCCTTGATGAAGTATGAACCCGATCATCCTGATGCCAATCCAGAGGGATATGTGGCATATCCAAATATTAACCTTATGGAAGAGATGGCGAATCAAATCACCGCGACACGCGCATATGAGGCCAATGTGGCGGCAATGAACTCGACTAAGGACATGGCCATGACGGCACTTGAAATTGGCCGTTAAAATGAAATCTTTTAAGGCTAGATTTGTGAAATGAAAGAGACTGAAGCTCGCAATAAGAGTGGACTTTCGATAAACTGAAACTGAAAGAGGTAAACCATGGACGGTTTAACAGTTAGATCAGGCCAGCAATTATTAAACACTGGTAAAACAACTAGTGAAGCTCGTGCTGGTGAAAACCAAGCGCTGCAACCTCAAGCGACCGGTGGCAAGTCTTTTGCCGATACTCTTAAGGATTCAATACAGCAGGTAAATCAACTTCAAAAAGACGCTGATATTAAAATGCAACAATTGGCTACCGGTAAGACAGATAATATACAAGACGTAATGATCGCTGCTGAAAAAGCTGATATCGGTTTAAGATTAATGATGCAAGTTCGAAATAAAATTGTAGATGCTTATCAAGAAGTGATGAAGATGCAGGTTTGATTTTTTTTAATGTTTCACGGGAGAGATGCACTTGCAAAATATTTTCAAAAGTTTAGTTACCCAATTCAAGTCTTTTTACTCGAATCTCACGCCGACCAAGAAGACTTCGATTGTTGCCGCATCTGTAATACTGCTGATGGCGAGTTTTTTCATGATCCTAATGGTTTCTGGATCTAACTTTGCGCCACTATTTACTAACGTAGCAGTAGATCAAACTGCAACTATCATGAGTAAGCTTCAGGCTAAAAATATCCCATTTAAAGTTGAAGATGGTGGAAAGACCATTTTGATTCCTCGTGAACTGGTTTCTTCAACCCAAATGTCTTTGATGACCGAAATCGGCAACAACAAAGTGGGTTCCATCGGTGCAGGTCTAGAACTCTTTGAAAAGCAAGATTTTGGAACCACTTCGTATGCACAAAAGATAAATTATCAAAGAGCCCTTCAGGGAGAGCTAGTTCGGGCGATTAATACACTCGATGCAGTTAAGCAATCTCGGGTGTTGATTGCTCTTCCCCCTAAAAAGACCTTTTTAGAAGAGGGTAGTCAGCCAACCGCAAGCGTGGTCATTGAATTGAACTCAGGTAAAATTCTAACTGAAGATCAAGTTAAAGGGATTACCTTTTTAGTTGGTAGTGCGGTTGAAGGCCTCGATCCAGAAAAAGTCACAGTTCTCGACACTCGCGGAAAGGTTCTATCGCGCGCCCATGAGCCAGGCTCGCAGGGCGGTTCGGAACTCGCCGAGATGAAAGCAAAAGTTCAGCTTGAACTCGAGGCAAAAGTTGAAAGCATTCTAGCAAAGGCCGTAGGTCAAGGTAAAGTGATCGTAAAGGTTAATGCAGATCTCAACCCACGCTCGCAAATCACCGCTGAAGAAAGTGTTGATCCCGATAAAACTGCGGTTCTTTCGACTACAGGTGAGGATGAAAACTTAGATGGTCAAAGAACAAATCCAACAGGAATTCCGGGCTCTCGGTCAAATTTGCCTGGAGCTGGAGACAATGGCCAAGTCGGATTTAATCAGACGGTTAAGAAAGCCTTGAATACTACAAACTATGTCGTTCCGAAAACTATGCGCAATATTAAAGAAGCCTCAGGTGGGTTATTGAAAATGAGCGTAGCGGTGCTTGTTGATGGTGGCATTTCAATGAAGAAAAATGAAAAGGGTGAGGAGCAAGAAGTCTATACGCCAAGAACTGCTGAGGAGCTTGCTAAATTTGAGGGACTAGTAAAAAGTGCAATTGGGTTTGATGAGAAGCGCGGCGACACTATAAAAATTGAAAATATGCAATTTCAAAAAGAGGACTTCTCGGAAACCGATAAGCTCCTCAATGCTCTGGAAAGAAAGAAATTGATTAATGCTCTCTTGAAATGGACATTTCTTTTGGGAGCACTTGGGTTTTTCTTTCTTGTGGTCATGCGTCCATTCATGCGTTGGATTACTGACAGCTTTCAAGACAATGTTGAAGATATGCTCCCGCGGACTATTGAGGAATTAGAAGAGCTTCAGTCTGTCGATAGCTCATTGCCAGGAATGTCGAGCGCGCTCCCCGTACTTGAAGAATCTCTCGATCCTGACAAAGCAGAATCAGATCTTTTGAAGGAGCGAATTATGACTCTTATGGAAGGCGATGAAGAGAAAGCAGCCGGCGCATTTAGTCTTTGGCTCATTAGGAAGGATGCATGACAACAATACGACTTCATAAAAATGACTATGTTGAATATCAAAACCTAAAAGGCTTTGAAAAAGCAGCAATCTTGATGAATTTTTTAGGTCCGAATGCTGCCAAGAGATTGCTTAAGCATATGGATGATGGGGATATTCGCAAGCTTCTAGCTTGTATGCAAAAGTATAGAATCGTGCCAATTGATATAACAAAAAAAGTACTCGAAGAGTTTTATGAAATGATTAATGAAAGTGAAGAGTATATTTTTTCAGATAAGGTCACGTCAAAGGACAGTATAGTCGATGCAGTTGGAGAAGAGCGAGCTCGTGGTATTTTGGGGCATTTGAATGTAAACAATGCTGCTAGTCGTTCACTTGAGAGCTTAGAAATGGTGGATGCAAAATCACTTGCTAACTTTTTAATAAATGAACATCCGCAGACCGTCGCTGTGATTCTTGCCCACCTGGAGCCTGAAAAAAAGGGTGAGGTTATAAAAAGATTGCCTGAGGCGCTTCAGGCCGAAGTAGTATTAAGAATGGCGAATTTAGATCATGTGGCACCCGAGCTCATTGCCGAAGTTGATCGTGTATTAAAAGAAGAATTGGCGAATCTTGGCACCGTTGAACAGGCGGCGCTCGGTGGGGTTCAGCCGGTCGCAGAGATGCTGAATGTGATGGACAAGAATGCGGAAAAGGCCATCATGTCTCGAATTGAAGAGAAAGATCCAATTCTGGCCGAAGAAATTCGCAAACTAATGTTCGTATTTGAGGATCTTGCTAAAATTGACGATAAGGGTATTCAGTCACTTCTCAAAGAAGTACCAAATGATAAGCTTCTTATGGCACTTAAAACTGCAAACGAAGATATCAAGAATAAAGTATTTAAAAATATTTCTCAACGAGCAGCACAAATGCTCAAGGATGATTTGCAAAATATGCCTCCGGCCAGATTGAGTGATGTCGAAGGAGCACAGCAAGAAATAGTGAACGTTGCCAGGCGATTAGAGACCGAGGGTAAAATTATTATAGCACGTGGTGGGGCCGACGACGCGATGGTTTAAGATCTGTTACAATTGGAATAGAGTGTTTAAATGAATGCAAAGTCGGTAATTGAAAAAGATGAGGCTGAAATTGTCGCTGTCACTTTTTTTCCTAAAAAGTTTCCGATGCGAATTACTGAAAATGCAGTTAGTTTTCATAAGATTCAGTCTGGAGAAAGGCGAACTGATTTCAAAATAGATCATTCGGTTTCTGAGCAGACTGGCATCGGCGAGCTGGAACGACTTTCGATTGAAGAGCGAGTCGAACAACAGGCTTTGATTAAGGTCAAAGAATTACAGGAGGCTGCCTACAAAGCAGGTTATGAATTAGGAAGAGATGAGGGCGCAAAATCAGGATTTGAAGAGTCTAAAACTGAGTTGGCCGGTCGGCTAAAAGATTTCGATCAATTTTTATTCAAGATTGAAAATCTTAAAGCGCAGTTGATTAGTCATAACGAAGTCTTTCTACTGAAACTACTCTATCAAATGGCAAGTAGAATTGCGATGACTGAGATTGCTGAGCGTCCAGAAATAATTCTTGATGTATTAAAGCAAGTTGCCGAAGCAGCGCAGGGTGATCAGAAGATGACAGTTAAGCTTGCACCCAGTGATTTGAAATTCATTCTAGAGACACAAGATAAGCTTGAGAAAAAATTTGATTTTATTAAAACTCTAAAGCTTGAAGAGGCATCTGATCTATCGCCCGGTGGTTGTCGGGTTGAGACGAACTATGGTGCTATCAATGCGACGGTTGAGCAGCGAGTAGAAAAACTATGGAGTTCTTTGATTCAAAAAACTCCAAGAACTAAAGATGAAGTCGGTGATGGCACATGAGTCATGACCTTGATTTGAATCTTGATAAATATTTTAAAACGCTAGATCGAATACATCTCACGGAGGATATGGGTAAAATTACTCAGGTCGTAGGTAACTTAATGATCGGATATTTGCCAGGTGGTACAATTGGTAGCATTTGCGAAGTGAGTCCGGCGCATGGTTTCGAGAAATTTTCAGCCGAGGTCGTCGGCTTTCGCGATCGAAATGTCTTATTGATGCCGCTGGGAGAAATGCGTGGCGTTGGCCTCGGCTCACGTGTCGTTTTGCAAAAGCAAAGTGCGATGGTGAAAGTTGGGCCTGAGCTTCTTGGTCGAGTCATTGATGGGCTCGGTGACCCACTAGACGGCAAGGGACCTATTGAGACTTTAGATGAAGCCTTCATTTACAATCCAGTTGAAAATCCACTTTCACGAAAAAATATTCATGAACCGCTTGATCTGGGTATTCGAGCAATCAATGGTTTGATCACCGTTGGCCGAGGCCAGCGGATGGGGATTATGGCTGGTTCAGGGGTCGGTAAGTCAGTTCTTTTGGGCATGATGGCAAAGTCGTCTGATGCCGATGTAAATGTCATCGCATTGATTGGTGAGCGAGGTCGTGAGGTAAAAGAATTTATCGATGATATCTTAGGGGTCGAAGGCCTCAAGCGATCGGTGCTGATCGTAGCCACGAGTGATCAATCGCCTCTTGTACGAATGAGGGCAGCATTTCTGGCGACAAGTGTGGCCGAATATTTTTGTAGTCAAAAGCAAAATGTTTTACTCATGATGGATTCAGTGACTCGCTTTGCAATGGCCCAGCGAGAAATTGGCCTTAATAGCGGTGAGCCGCCCGCTAGTAAAGGCTATACCCCAAGCGTATTTGCGCAACTCCCAAAATTGCTCGAAAGAGCGGGAAACTACGAGGGTTCAGGCAGCATTACTGGCCTCTATACGGTTTTGGTAGAGGGCGATGATATGGATGATCCAATCGCTGACTCCGTTCGGTCGATCGTGGATGGACACATTGTTCTCGAGCGAAGTTTAGCCCAGCGCGGTCACTTTCCGGCGATCGATATTTCACAAAGTACTTCGCGAGTCATGCGGGCCATTGCTACGCCAGATCATCTTTTAGTGGCAAAGACCATTCGTGAAAATATCGCAATCTACAAAGAGGCTGAAGATCTCATAAATATCGGAGCCTACAAATCAGGTAGCAATCCTGAAATCGATCGTGCGATTCGCATGCATCCGGCGATAGAGCTCTATCTACGTCAAGAGGTCAGTGAAAGTTCATCAGTTGATGACTGTGTTCAATATATGGGTCAGATCAGCGGGATGAGATGAAGTTCAAATTCAGCTATCAGCAACTACTTGAGTATCGCAAGCGTTTAGAAGAGCTAGCTCAAAGAGACTACTTGCTGGCGCAGAAAAATGTTGACCAGGCTGAAATTGAATTGGAGCACATGTACCAGCAGATTGATGATTCAAGGCAGCGAGCTGGAATGCTAGAGGCAAAGGGCGGCAAGCAGGCCCCAAGTCTGGCTTTGATAGATGATTTTATTAATAAACACAAAATTCGCATTGAGCTACAGAGAAAGAAAATTCGTGAATTTTATCAGGTTGCAGAATTGAAACAACAGGCCTTGGTGATGGCGGCGAAGGAGTATAAAATATTAGAAAGGCTAAGAGAGAAGAGACTCTTAGAGCATCATGATATCTTGAAAAAGCGTGAGAATAAAAGTGTAGATGAGTTAGTTACGACTAGGTATAAAAGAGGAGAAATTGCTTGAATCAAGGGTATGAGAAGTTTTTTAAACAAGCAAAGCAAGTGCGACAGCCGAGTGGTAATTTGACTGGGGCATCAGGTGAGCCACAATTCAAAATTAGCAAAACATCTGAAAAAAAGAATAGCCCATCAAAGGGGAGACAGTTTCTTTCTGAAATTGATCAACACTTTGAAACTTCAGCCACCGGTCATCATTTGACTCCCGAGCAAAAACTAAAAATTAAGTTTATTGAAAGAAAGCGTCAACTTGGTAAACAAATGGCCCGAGGTAGCAAGGTCCCCTACTTTGCAATCTTATGTCTAACTGCAATAATAGTTTTTGTAACTCTTGGGTTTTTGAACTTTCAAAAAGTTAATTCTATTTTGAGACGTATTGACATTCAGATGAATGGTGCAATGGCCTCAGACAAGCCTGGTCCGTCCGAAGCCAAAAAGAATGCGTCTCCTGCTCAGGCCGTTGCAACTTCGGGAGCAGCTGCTGCTACAACGGCAAATCCTGCCGATCCAGCAGCTGTAAAAGCAGAAAAAAAATCCCAGACCGAGGCTGCAAAAGCAAAGTCAGAGATACCCGATCTTCGCAATATGACAAAAGAAGAACTAAGTTATTTTAGTCACTTAGTCGATCGCAAAAAGGAGCTCGACCAGCGAGAGGGCGAGCAAAATAAGTTGGACGAAGAATTGCAAAAGCAAAGAGCTGAGCTGGATCAAAAAATTCAGAAACTTGAGAAGATGCGCGCAGAAATTTCGGGCATTCTCAAGGATCGAGTTGCAGTTGATCAGGAGAAAGTTGAAAAACTAGTTCAATTTTACTCGACGATGAAGGCTCAACAGGCGGCGCGGGTAATTGAAAGTCTAAATGAAGAATTGGCAGTTGAGGTTTTGGATAGAATGAAAAAGAAAAGTGCTGCTGAAATCATGAACAGTTTGGACCCAAAAAAGGCAAAAAAGCTTTCTGAAATGCTAGCCGGCTATCGAAAACCAGCAAGCGAAGATGAACCAAAAAGGTGATTTGTGATAGGTGATGTGAGTTCAACAAACGACTTTTTCTTGAAGCCTGATGCGCGCAAGGCGCAAGGACAAAAAGCTGTGCAAAAAAATGGACCAGAAATTGGCCCAGCTGAATCGGTATCAAATGAAGCCACTCAGAAGCTTGATAAGAAAAGCTTAGGTGCAGATCAACGGCAAAGAACCTCCTCGGCTCCGAAAGGGGAGTTCGCTCGAAAACTCAAGAGTCTAGAGGTTGAGTCCCGTGAGAAACCTGAATTTTTTAAGAAGCTGAACGAGCAGATTTCGGGTGAATCAAAAAGCATAATTGAGGTGGCGCCAATTAAAATGCGCAGAACGAATTCAGAAGGCGTTGAGGATAACAGTTCCAATGAGATTGAATCTTTGTCAGATCCAGATGCAGAGCGCTTTTCGGTTAGAGGTCGTTCAGGACAGATAACAACTACAATGAATGAAAAAAAGTACGTTGCAGATGAGGGTGAAGCGTCGATTGAAAGCGCTTCAAGTGATGACGCCTCGTCGCGAGATGTGGATTCTCAGCCGAATTTGCAATTGATGGCGATCCTCGCATCACCCCAATTCAATATAAAAGATTTATCAGCAAGTGAGCTCAAAGAGGTCAAAGAAGCTCTTCGTGATCAACAAGCTGAGTTGAAGCAGGCATCTGTGCAGAAATTCATGGGCCAACTGCAATCACAATACGGAATTACTCCAGAAAAAGTAGTGCAAGCTTTTGCCAAAATGGATGAAAAGACGCTCACCGCTCCGCCAAGTGAAACGATTTCTCATTTTGTAGATAACTTGAATGTAAAGGGCGGCGCCCGTCAGCAGATTGCAAATCTATATAAACAAATGCTAAATGAAACTGGTGAGGCCGCCTTGAATGAAAAGCTTTTGGGTGACGAAGACACTTCGAAAAGCGTTTCATTGAAGGTTATGGACTCAACCCAGGCAAAACTCGACCAGCTGAATAAGTCGCTTGATAGCTTGAACGATAGTTTTTTTCGCAAAGGGCAATTTCAGCCGCAAAACAACCAGCAGATACCAGCAAGTATTAAAGATCAGCTGAAGAAACTAACGCAAGCGAATCAAAATGAGGAGTCAAATCAAAAGGCTTCAAACGGTTTAGAGGCAATGCTTGCGAAGCTAAGTGGGGCGGGTGGTTTGCCGTCAGTAACTAGTAGCGAAGAGGCAGTTGCCGCGCCATTAACGAGTGGTTCAGCGGCAAGTGGTTCGGTGGTCGCAACGGCCCAAGCTCCACTCATGGATATGAGTGCCCATACCAACTCATCACAGAGCTTTGATCAAGGCGAGGCATCAGAAAACAATCAGCGTGGTACGAAGAACTACGAGAGTCAAAATATTCAAGCATCCAATGGGACTGCAAAAAACTTTTCAGAAATAAAGGGCTTAAACCTAAAGAGTGACGGAGCTCAAGTTAAAGCCGCTAGCGCAAGTACAAATTCATCAAGTGCGGCAAGTGTTGCGGGCGCTGCTGCCGCGACTGCCACAGTAGCCGGTTCAACCTCGGCGGCTTTGAGTCCGCAGCAAATGATGATGACTGGCCCAAGCAAGCAAGACTCTGCTGAAAATGTTCAAGAGTTAATTAAGCATGCCCAGGTGATCATAAAAAAGGGTGGCGGAGAAATGAATGTTGAGATGAAGCCCGAAGGTATGGGCCAAGTTCATCTTAAAGTGGCTCTTGATAATGGTCAGGTGAATATTCAGATGATGGCGCAAAACGATAAAGTTAAAAAGTTATTAGAAGAGGGAATTCACGAGCTCAAAGGAAATTTGGCAGCACATAGACTCCAAGTCGAGTCTCTCAAAATTGGTATCGCCAATGGTCTTACAGATAGTAAGATGGAGCAGCAACAAGGCGACTCACAACGTGAAGCTATGAGAGATGCTCAGCGATCGATGGCTGGTAATTTTGCAGGTGAGATGCGCGATCAGCGCAATGATCGTAACTCGGGCTTTAGCGACTCTCATGGATTGAGAAGCTATCGCACCGAACCAAAGCGTCGCAGTGTTGAGGCAACCCCAGATGAAATGAATTACAATCGCCGCGATGAGAGCCGCAGATTGAGTGTGTTCGCATGATGAATGTCAAATTGGGTACGACCACATGGGCCAAACCAAGTGCCAGCGAAAATCCACATAATGAGGGCATGCAAAACTTAAGTGCTCCCGATAAAGAAAAAGCACTAGGTGGAGAAGATGTTGGTTCGGTTCTAAATAAGATTTCAGATCCAAACTGGGTTGATCCTGCAAAAGTTCGCAAGGCCGGAAATAACCAACTCGATAAAGATGCCTTTTTGAAGTTGATGCTTACGCAGATGAAATATCAAGATCCATCGAGTCCTATGCAGTCCCATGAGATGGCGGCACAACTAGCCCAGTTCACTTCACTCGAGCAATTGAGTAATATCAATTCAACTCTTAGTGGAATGAAGCAGCAACAACAGCCTCAAATTAACTATCAAGCATTGAACTTCATCGGCAAAAAAGTGAGTGGCGATTCGTCAAAACTCACTCGGGTAGCCGGTGACAAAGAACATGAGTTTCATTTTAATCTGTCGGCCGATGCTCTCAAGGGCAAGGTTCATATTGCAGACAGTGAGGGAAATGTCGTGCGAAAAATGGATCTCGCCAATATCAAGAAGGGCGAGAATAGCATAAAGTGGAATGGTCTGGCCGATGATGGTCTTGAGACACGTCCAGGTGATTATGTATTTAGTATCGAGGCAACCGCTTCAAATGGCGGAAGAGTTTTTGCTAAGACAGATTTTGAAGGTAAGATTACTGGTCTCAATTATACTCCGACTGGTCCCGTTTTGCTGGTGGGTCAACAGGCGATTCGCTTAGCCGATGTAAAGCGTATTGAAGAAGCTGAAGTGGCTCATGGAACGCAAGCAGCAAGTGGTTCAAGCCCACAAGATTTAGTTAATCAAGCACATGACGGAGCGCTTAAAAATATAGTTGGTATGCCTGGGCCCAAACAAGCCGGTCAGTCAAACAAAGCAAAGGCCGATCCGCAACCAGACAATCAAAAGCCTGCGGCCGCTCGTGGACCTTCAGTTCCAGAATCAAAAATGAAAGAAAAGGTTCCGCCAGTTTCATCGACCCAATCGCCAATTAGCAAAACAATCGGCATGTCGAGCCAGGCAATGCAAAAGTACAATGATGCCAAATCGCTATCCGCCAGAGAGAGCGAAGCAAAAGAAGAGAAGGGAGAGACATGATCCAAAATAAAATTTCGAATCAGGTAGCTCCGCAAAATGTTGCACCGGCGCAATCGAGCAATGCGAAGCAAAGTCCTGGAGCGGCAGGCCTCATATCGAACGATGATAGCTTTAAGAAATTATTAGATCAGACAACTAGCGCGGTGCCAAAGCCCGCGGCAACTGCAGCCAGCACCAGGCCGCCGTTGATTTCTGATGAAGCCAAGATTGCAAGTGAACAACTTAAGTTTTCAGGCCACGCCATCGATCGAATGAAATCTCGAGGCATCAGTTTTGGGCCTGAGGAGCTTAAGAGTATACAAGATGCGGTAGTGAAAGCTGCTAATAAGGGTTCGAAAGATACCTTGGTTCTTAGCGGTGATTCGGCACTAATTGTTTCAGTAAAGAATAATACTGTCGTTACAGTTATGGACAAAGCTTTAATGAAGGATAATGTTTTTACGAATATAGATTCAACAATTGTATTGTAAGGAGTTTTTAGTAGAGCAAAAGAATTAAACAAATGGGCTGGTCTCAAACAGAATGTTTGAGGAGCCTTCCTCGTCGCCGATTGATTGACGTGACGAAAACACGAAACAACAGAATGTTGTTTCAGGAGGAGTTAGCATGGGAGTTCTTTCAGGTTTATATACCGGTGTATCTGGTTTAACAGCGCAGGGTGAAGCGCTTGGAGTTATCGGCGACAATATCGCCAACGCCAACACCACAGGATTCAAACACTCACGAGCAGAGTTTCAAGACATCATCGCAAAAAGCTTAAAAGGCATTTTGGGTGGTAACCAAATTGGTCGTGGCGTGAAAATTGGCGCGGTGAATCCGATCCTCACTCAAGGTAACGTTGATAGCACAGATAAAGCTACCGATCTCTCAATTGGTGGCGACGGAATGTTTGCCCTAAAGGGCAGTGATGGAGAGTCTTTTACTCGTGACGGATCCTTTCACTTCGACAAAGAGGGATTTCTCGTTACCAACGATAATCAGCGTGTTCAAGGTTTCGACGCTGACGAAAAGGGACATATCGTTAACAAATTGTCCGATGTTAGATTTCCGCGTGCCTTGACGCCTGCAAAAGCGACATCTGCCATCCGTATGGACTTGAATCTTGATTCACGAATCGAGGCGAAAAAAGTATTCAAGATCGAAGACCCGAATACGACCAGTGACTACTCAACTGGAATTGAGATGTTTGACTCTCAGGGTAACAAACACTTACTGACAATGTATTTTAATAAGACCGCGGATCGTCAGTGGGAGTACCATGGCCTTTGCGACGGCAAAGAAGTGAGCGGCGGCGCTGCTGGCAAATATTCAGAAGTGACCGCAGGCAAATTGACCTTCACCACAGATGGTAAACTAGACACTGAGGCCGTGACCAAGACGGCGCTCAACTTTGCAGGTGGAGCACTGCAAAATCAGGCCTTGAAGTTTGATTTTGGCGACAGCATCACAACGAAAAAGGGTAAGGGGCTAGAGGGCACAAAACAGTATGGTAAAGAATCTGATTTAGTGAGCTGGGCGCAAGACGGATCTGCGGCGGGCACCATTAACAATATATCATTTAGTGATGAAGGCATTCTAACAGCACTTTATTCAAATGGCCAAGCTGTCGATCTTGCACAAATTGCACTTGCGAAGTTCGAGAATCCAGAGGCACTTTATAAAGTGGGTAACAATCGATTCAAAGAAGCGCGGGACTCAGGCACGGCTTCGATCGGCAAAGCCAATCACGCAGGGCGTGGCAAACTGCAGGCAAAATCTCTTGAGCGTTCGACAGTCGATCTAGCTCTTGAGTTTGTGAACCTAATTCAAAATCAAAGAGGATTTCAAGCGAATGCGAAGACCATCACGACAACTGATGAGCTCTTAGGTGAAGTCATTAACTTGAAGAGATAATTTTGCAAATTGATTTAAGTAAATGATTAAGAACAAACTAAATTGAATCCGGGGCAGGCTGGCGGCCGCCTCGGGCAAAAGTTTATACTGCCCCACCCATAGCCGAGACTGAAACAGAAAATCTGAAAGCAGTCGCCGCGGCCACCACACGGCAAAGTCTATATGTATCTTTCACCATGATGGTGGGCTTTATTAGTCGGGAAGTAGACCCAATATTTTTTTGATTGGTCCGGCTATTTGGAGCAGTTTGGAGGCAGCAGCGACCGATCTCGGTTTTTCTGTTTCGGTTCCAGTATTGGGTAGGTCAGTTTTTTCACACTTTAGCAACTAGAAAAAAACTGAAAACCAAGTAACTCGAAAGACTAAGCTTTACCCGGCTCGAGTAACCAGGCGCGAAACAACTCATCATCACTGGTCTTTGAAATCATCAGTCGGCTAACGCCAATTTGCGTAGCCTCCGGAATCGCTTGGCAAAATAAAGTGAGCATCACATCTCGTCGAGTGATTTCCACGATGATATTGGCGCCACATGCTTCTGCTGGCAAAAGACGATCTAGTTTCATGCCGCCACGAGAGACATTCACGGTCACACATTCGCATTTAACGCGATCAAAACGCACCACAACTGGATAGCTCTTTTCAAAGCGAGCGGTATTTCTGGCGTCAGCTTTTGAGTACTGCTGAATTAAAAGATGAGTTTGATCGAGTTCACCCTCAGAGGGCGCGTAGGATTTGACCGGATTCATTTTAGTTGTTTCTTCATCTATCTCAATTGTTTGTTGAGTTGCTGGCGGCTTGGTTTTTTGATTTTTTGATTTTGGCGGCATCGGCGGTATTTTTTTAAGAGCGGTTTGTTCAAAAAGTTCGGTAAAGTCCGATACGGGCAACCACTCTTTAAGACCTTCACGCCAGGCCATCCAATTGGGCAGATCCTGAGGCATAATACTTGATACAATGGTTTTAGTTTGCGTAGAATTCAGTCCGTCGATTTGGACTTCACTCTTAGAATTGAACAGACTCCATGAAAAATCGAGCGAAGACATTCCTACCCACCTAGGTATGAGTTAATCACCTTCTGATTCCCTAACAAATCACTTCCCAGGCCTTGCATCGAAATGATACCTGTTTCAACCACATAGGCTCGACTTGAGACTTTCAGCGCCATGCGTGCATTCTGTTCTACAAGTAATATTGTAACACCATTTGAGTTTACTTTTTTAATAATTTCAAAAATTTGCGCAACAATAATTGGTGCGAGTCCAAGAGAGGGCTCATCTAACATCAGCAGCTTCGGACGGCTCATCAATGCCCGAGACATTGCAAGCATTTGCTGTTCGCCTCCAGAGAGAGTTCCTGATATTTGTTTGCTGCGCTCTTTCAATCTTGGAAATAGCTCAAAGCACATTTCAAAATCTTGTTTTATCCCGGCACGATCATTTCGAATATAAGCTCCCATTTCGAGATTTTCGAGTACCGTTAAATTCGAGAAGACACCACGCCCTTCGGGTGAGTGAGAAATTCCACGTTCCATAATGAGATGGGGCTTTTCGGCCGCCAACTTCTGACCCTGAAACTCAATATCTCCAGAATAAGCCAAAATGCCCGAGATCGCCCGAAGGCTTGTAGTTTTGCCGGCACCATTGGCACCAATCAACGAAACAACTTCGCCAGAATTGACTTCAAAGCTAATGCCTTTTAAGGCGTGAATTCCACCATAAAAGACATTGAGATTTTTAACTGACAAAAGGCATTTGCTCATGAGTGCAACTCCGCACTCGCATCGGCATCAGCGCCCAGATATGCGGCAATAACTTTAGGATCTTTACGAACGGTATCGGGTGGGCCTTGAGAAATCAAAACACCATGATCGAGGACGAGAAGGCGTTCACAAATTCCCATAACTAGTTTCATATCGTGTTCAATTAATAAAACACTAAGCTTAAATTCTTTTCGAATATATGAAATCAAATGCATCAAAGATTCTGTTTCTTTGTGGTTCATGCCCGCCGCAGGCTCATCTAGTAGTATGATTTTTGGATCTGTGGCGAGTGCTCTGACGATTTCAAGCTTTCGCTGCTCGCCATAAGGTAGTCCACCTGACTGAAGATAGCACTTGTGATCGAGCTCAAATATTTTCAAAATTTTCATGGCCTTTTTAGTTAACTCAGCTTCTTCTTCAAAAAACTTCGCAGATTTCAAAACTGCTTGCATTATACTATAGTCCGTATTTTGATGCGAAGCGATCATCACATTTTCAAGGACACTAAGGTCCTTAAAGAGTCTGATATTTTGAAATGTACGAGTCATTCCGAGGTGAGAAATTTGAAATGCCTTAAGTCCTTTTGTGCTTTTACCATTGATTAAAATTTCGCCTTGGGTGGGTCGGTAAACTCCCGTCAATACGTTGAACACCGTTGTTTTTCCGGCGCCATTAGGTCCAATAAGACCTAAAAGCTCACCTTGGTTTATTTCTACATTGAAGTTCTCAACTGCCTTTAGGCCACCAAATTGCATTGTGATATTTTTAGCTTCAAGAATTTTTGACGGCATTTGCAGATCTCCCGTTAAAAAGTTTTTGAAAAAGTTTAGTTCGCGTTATGCTTGCGAATGAAATTTCACTTGTCCCAAAAATCCCCTTCGGCCGCATAATCATAAATATGATGAGCATCAAAGAGTAAATCACCATGCGCAGATCAATATGCGTATAGTCCTGCAAAGGCCTAAGAACAAGTTCAGGTAGCACGCTCACAATTATCGCAGCCACAATAGAGCCGGTGAGGCTGCCCATGCCGCCTAAGACCACCATAATAATGACATCCACACTCTTTTGAAAGCTAAAGGTAGAGGGATTTAAATAATGTGTTGAGTGGGCAAATACGCTGCCCGCAATTCCCGCAAAAAAAGATGAAAGTACAAAGGCTCGCACTTTGATACTGGTGGTATTAATGCCCATGGCTTCGGCGGCAATTTCATCTTCACGAACACTCAAAAAGCCACGGCCATGGGAGCTATTGATGATTCTCCATAAAATAATAAAGGTGAGCATCATCGCTGTCGCCGCCAAAAAGAATCCCTGAGCAAAAGCTGAAATTTCAAATCCACCCAATTTAATTGCAACGGGACTTGAAATGCCAAACATGCCACGTGCTCCACCGACGGCTTCGGTATTGAGAAGAATCACGCGAATGATTTCTCCGAATCCTAAAGTTACGATGGCTAAGTAATCACCGCGCAATCGCAAAGAAGGCAGACCAACAATATAGCCCGCAAGTGCTGCCGCAAGACCACCAAGAATTGCGTATATCGGATAATTAAAAAAATCGAAAGCCTGGGGTAAAAAATGTAGTGGATGACCAAAAATCATCGGATGAGTACTTAAAAATGCCGAAGTATAAGCTCCGACGGCCATAAATCCGGCGTGACCGATTGAGAATTGTCCGGTGAAACCATTCACAAGATTTAAGCTCAATGCCAAAATTATATTGATACAAATATATAAAAATACCAATTGAATATAGGCATTGAAACTTTGATCGATTACCAAAGCCGCAAGCACAACGAATAGGATTGAAATAATCGGAACCAAAAATGACTTGCTCAGTTGCCGTAGCATTAGACTTTCTCCAGCTGTGATTTGCCAAGTAGGCCAGAGGGTCGAAACAATAAAATTACAATGAGAATTGCAAAGGCGACAGCATCTCGGTAGGTACTTGATAAATAACCAACAACAAATTCTTCGCTGAGACCCATGATAACACCACCGAGAACGGCGCCGCCTAAGCTTCCGATCCCACCTAGCACAGCAGCAGTAAAAGCTTTAAGTCCGATCAATGTCCCCATTAAAGGATCAATTTTTGGATACTTCATGCCGACCAGTACACTGCCCACGGCCGCAAGTGAGGAACCAATTATAAAAGTCATTGCGATAACCTTGTTTGAATTGATTCCCATGAGACTGGCAACGACTTGATTGTTTGAAACCGCGCGCATGGCCTTACCGGTTTTAGTAAAATGAATTAGGTAATGTAGGCCTGCCATAAAAATCAAACCGACGAGCAAAATGGTAACATCGAAAAGGCGCAAGTTGACTTCACCAAAACTAGCCAAATTGGCATCTTCTAAAATATTCGGAAACACTTTTGGATCAGCGCCAAAAACAATTTGGCCAGCATACTGTAAAAACAAACTGACCCCGATAGCGGTGATCAGCGAATTTAATTTTGGGGCTTTTCTTAAAGGGCGATACGCAAAGCGCTCAATCATCACGCCTAAAAGTGAACACACCGCCATCGCAACGATGAGCACAGTCACAAAGGTAAAAACTCCAGGCTTAGCATCGAGTCCTAAAACTCGCGCGGTATAGTATGCGGCAAATGCGCCAACCATATAAACCTCAGAGTGGGCGAAGTTAATCAGCTGAAGAATTCCGTAAACCATTGTGTAACCGAGAGCGATGAGAGCATAAATGCTCCCTAAACTTATACCATTGATGACGTGCTGGGTGATTTCTTGCATTGAACTATGCTATCGAAGTTTTACATATGAAACAAGCGACTATAAAGTCGAATACAAAATCGAATACAAAATCGAATACAAAATCGAAGCTAAACTCAGCTTATGGACTAATCGTTGTAACATAACGGTTGACTGGACCATCCACTTTAACAATGACAGCACTTTTGTCGGCATTTCGAAGAGCATTGATCGATATTTTTCCGGTGACCGCTTTATAATCTTTGGTCAAGGCAATTTGATCACGAATGGATTTGCTGGTCAGATCTGACTTCTCCATTGCTAAGATTAAAATTTTGGCAGCATCATATCCAAGTGCAGCCAAGCCATCTGGGATTTCATTATTGTAACGAGCCTTAAAGTTCTTAATAAAGTCTTGTACCATCGGATCGGTACTTTCGGTGGTATAGTGATTTGAAAAATAGCTACCATTAATTGCTTCTTTTCCAATTTCAAAGAGCTTCGAAGAGTCCCAACCATCACCACCTAAGAGAGGGACTTTAATATCAAGTTGACGGGCTTGTCTCGCGATTAGACCGACATCGGTATAGTAACCCGGGATAAAAATGGCATCTGGTTTTTTATTTTTGATTTCAGTCAATTGAGATTTGAAATCCATCTCGCCGGCCTGATAATTCTGCTCAACTACAATTGTTCCGCCCATTTTAGTAAAGGTTTCGGTAAAAAACTTAGCTAGTCCCACGCTATAGTCTGATTTGACGTCGCGTAAAACAGCAACTCTTTTTGCCTTCAAATGTTCATAAGCAAATTTGGCCATGACCGTTCCCTGAAAGGGATCAATAAAGCAAACTCTAAAAATATACTCGCCAACCTCGGTCACCTTCGGATTGGTTGAGCTCGGGCTAATCATCGGGACTTTATATTGTTGAGCCGTGGGTGCTGCAGCAAGGGTATTTGAGCTCGCAACTTCGCCGAGTACGGCTAAAACTTTCTTCTGTGTGATTAGCCGGGTAACCACGGCATTTGCAGTCTCAGGTTTGCCTTCGTCGTCTTCAGTTAGCAACTCGAGCTGCTTGCCTTTAACGCCGCCCAATTTATTTTGTTCTTCAAAAGCCAATTGAATTCCGTGATGGGTACCTTGTCCAAAGGTGGCGGCCGCGCCTGTCATTGAGCCATACTCGCCGATTAGGAGTGTTTTCGACTCGGTCGCTTGATTTGCTGATTTTTCATTTTTTGTGCAAGAAAATGTAAGTGTACAAATTGTCAAAAGAGCCAATATATTCTGGGTTCGTAACATAAAAAAGCCTCCAAAGTTAAATTCGAATATTCGAATCTTGAGCGTCGAATCCTGAGCGTCAAATCCTGAGCGTCGAATCCTAAGCGTGTAGATAGCTCAGCGTCAAGTCAGGCTGCGGAGAAGATTTATTGAGCATGAGTTTATGAAATATGACGTCATACCTCTTAAACCTGCGATAGGTTATGCGGAGAGAATTTGCGCTAGTTTTATTAAATCACTGGCGATCTGCTTCTTTTTGCCGACAACAGAGGCAAGCTTGTGCGTGACTAGCTTTTCAGCTTGCAGTCCAACCATAATATCATTCTCGCCCTGAATAATCCTTTCGACCGCATAGGCACCCAGTCGCGATGCGAGAATTCGATCTCGTGCTGTGGGTGCACCGCCTCTTTGAATGTGGCCAAGCACGCAGACTTTCGAGTCAAAGCCGGCGCGCTTGCGAATCGCTTCGGCAAGGTCATATGCACGGCCGGGCTTTTTACCTTCGGCGGTGACCAAGATAGAACTCTTTTTACCGCGCGCGATACTGCGCTTAATATGTTCAACAGCATCTTCAATCGCCACTGGATTCTCTGGAAAGAATATTTCTTCTGCACCACCAGCAACCCCAACATCGACCGCGATGAAGCCAGAGTCATGTCCCATAACTTCAACGATAAAGAGTCGGTCATGACTTGAAGCCGTGTCTCGAATGCGGTCTATCGCATCTAGTGCAATATTCACCGCGGTATCAAAGCCAATTGTGTAATCCGTGCCAAAAATATCATTATCAATGGTTGCGGGAATGCCAACGCAGATCGCACCGGTTTCTTCAATTAGTGTATGAGCCCCTCTGAAAGAGCCATCGCCACCAATACAAATAAAGGCGTCGATCTCAGCCTTTACAAGATGGCTAAAAGCAAGTTTTCGCGAGGCGGTCTCAAGAAACTCTCTAGACCTGCCGGTTTTCAAAATAGTTCCGCCAGATTTCAAGATATTAGCCATCGAGCTCGTATCGAGATCTAAGAATTGTCCATTTATCAGGCCCGTATAGCCACCAATAATGCCGGTGACGCGAACGCCATGATGGTGACTGACTCGCATCACAGCTCGAATAGCAGCATTCATTCCTGGAGCATCACCGCCGCTTGTCATCACGCCAATGTTTTTAATTTGTTTTTTTGTCATAAAAGTACTTAACAATAAAAAAAAGGACCGAGCAAGCTCGATCCTTTTACAGTATTTGATTTAATTCATTTGCGCAATTTTCATGCGCCTCAAATCAAAAACTAATTTTGCCCGAAAACTATCGGACTGAAGCTTTGAATTCTGCACCTGGGCGAAATTTAGGATACCAGGCAGCAGCAATTTTGATTGCTTTGCCAGTTTGTGGGTTACGGCCCATGCGTGCTTTTCTTTTTGACTTTGTGAATGTGCCGAAGCCAACGAGTTTTACATCGTCACCTTTTTTAACACATTTACGGATAGTGTCGATTGTGCACTCGAGCACGCGCTCAGTTTGTGCCTTAGTCATATTCGTATTGTGAGCAATGTGCTCAATCAATTCTGCTTTATTCATTTAGTCTCCCTTGGTTGTTGCCATCAGTTGTTATCATCATTGACGACAATAGTTTCTTTGCTACATCAAGATTTCAATCTAAAGTGAACTGCTTCGTCAACAGCAAAATTGAATTTTTTCAGATGTGTGCCAAAAATGTCTATTCAGAATCTGAGTCTTCATGGGGGTTCTGGGACAGGGATTCAAGATCTATTTGCGATGGATCGATCTTTTTGCCTTCAATGGCGTACTTCCCATCAGCCCAATTGCCAAGATCAATTAATTTGCAGCGCTCCGAGCAGAAGGGTCGGTAGGGATTGTCCTTTGAGTAAAGGATTGTTTTTAAGCATCTAGGGCATTTCACTTCGATTGGCATTTTCACTTCGATTGGCATTTTCACTTCGATTGGCATATAGAAGATATTATTTAAGTACCAACGAATTCGCAAGTGATTGTCCGGCGTACTGAATAGTTAAATTCATATTGATGCTGTTAAGACTCTCGTTCGTCGAGCTAACGCTAAGTCCGCTGCCACCATAATATCCGCTAAAACTATCAGTAAGTTTAAATCCGCTGCCAACAGCCGTGATCGTCATGCTCCTTGATATAGTGATCGTGCCATTGCCGTAACCGCCGTAAGTTCCGCCACCAGCGGCGATATTCATGAGACCAATATAAGCAGGATTCGAGGCGCCAGCCATAATTTGAACTGTTACATTCGAAGCACCCTGATAATTCAATCTAATATATCCATTTGGAGTATAGGACTTACAATTCTCGCCCCATAAATTTATAATATTGTAGCGGTTACAAGCGCCTGCTGATTGTAGTAGCTGACCAAAAACACTTTGATTGATTGCGGTGAGGGCGCCCGTCCATTGCCCTGGTTGGCCTGCGGCGAGCATGGTTCCGGTCACTTGGACTGGTGGATAGCAAGTATTTGTTGTCGGATAGTATCCATAGCCAATCTGAGTGCTACCACAGTTGGTAGTTGTTAAACAACCAAACTGTGTATTGACTTGTCCAGCAGCACAAGTGCCTGCTGGTGGAACTGCATTTTCATTTGCAGAGTTCTTACCGCAAGCGGTAAAGTTTGTGATTGTTGCCATGAACAAACTCATACAAAAGAACACATATATTAACTTTTGAGTTTTCACTTGCATTCACTCCCGTCAGAAAAATCCAAAATAAAAGTCTCTATCATAGATATAAGACTTCACAAATTGTGCCAATCTCCAAGGTATAAGGCAGGCCTCGTGGGCCTCTTTTGCCCTAAGATATTTGTTGATTTAACAATTTGAAGTGACCGAAATTGTCACTTCGATGGGACTCTCGATCCTATTTAGCCACCGAACATCGATTCACAGCGGCCTGGACTTTTTCGCTGAGTGAAATAGTTGGGGCCACTTGCCTTTGCGGGCGTGAATATTTGCTCCAAAGCATTGGCCATCATCAGACCGGCCCTTACCATCTGCATTTCAAGAATTCGCCGCGCCTTGAATTGATATTCATAACCAAGGATAGGCACTTGTCTGGTAGTCGGCGCAGTCGGATCAATTGGTTTATTTGGATCTGCATCTGGATCAGGCTTTGCCTTCATTGTTTTGAATTCTGTAAATTTGTAAAATTCTTCTCGAACTTTTAAAG
>JAYVXS010000231.1:0-12962 GCA_043784965.1 Bdellovibrionales bacterium | reverse complement strand
TTCATCAAAAGCGTTGCAAGAATTTTCAAAAGGTCTTCATGAGTAATAATGCCAAGTATCTCTTCTTTTTTGGTAATTATGACTGCTGATATCTTCTCGTCTATCATCAAGCTGATTGCCGAAATCAATTCACTGGTGTGTGGCAGAGTCTTGACTGGCCAACTCATAAACTCATAGACTTTTGCGTCCTTTTGAAAGCGGGGCCCCTCAACCAATTGATCGGCAATTAAATTCGAAATGGGCCACATGGCTCTTTGAAAGTCTCGATCTGAAATGATGCCGACAAGATTAGCCTCATGATCAAGAACCGGCAGATGTCGGTAGTCTCCACGAATCATTCGCTGATAGGCTACTGAAAGGCTTTCGTCATGCATAGTTGTCTCGGGATGAAGCGACATTTTTTGATTTACTAAGATATTCATATATTTCCCCCTTTTCTCCTTTAGATTGCAAAAATCAAACCCAAGCTTGTAAGCAATTCAATCAAGTCCCGGTATATTTTTTCGTCTATACTTTACAGACAGATGACAAAATGTCTCAAATAGAATTGAGCTGCAAAATTTTTGCGCCGGCCCCTTATGCTGTTAGCTTCATTCGCTTGAGTCTAAGCGCATTTGTAATGACCGAGAAAGAGCTTAAGCTCATCGCGGCCGCCGCAATCATGGGACTTAAAAGCACACCGAAGAAGGGATAGAGAATACCGGCGGCAACTGGTACGCCAATTATATTATAGGCGAATGCGAAAAATAAATTTTGCTTAATGTTCCTAAGCGTCGCAATGCTAAGAGCCCGTGCGTGCAGAATTCCTCGCAAGTCGCCAGACAATAAGGTGATATTCGCAGAATTCATTGCAATGTCGGTTCCCGTACCCATGGCGATGCCAACTTGCGCTTGCGCTAACGCCGGCGCATCATTAATGCCATCGCCAGCCATTGCAACAAAATGTCCATCTTCTTGCATCTTTTTGATAATTTGTGCCTTTTGCAGAGGCAAGACTTCAGCGAAGAACTGATCTACGCCGACTTTTTCTGCCACGGCATTTGCTGTTTTGAATTGATCGCCAGTTAGCATAATGACTCGAATGCCGAAATCCTGAAGTCTCTCAATTGCTAAAACAGCATTTTCTTTTACCGGATCGGCAACGCCAATGTAGCCGGCAAATTTTCGATCGATTGAAACATACATTATAGTTTGTCCCTCTTCTTGAAGGCCGGCTATTTCATTGGCAACTTCTTTGGAAATTTCTTTGAAAATTCCGTTAATACTTTCGTTAAAGCTTTGCGATGCACTTGGAGCAAAATTAATCTTGAGGTCAAACATAAAAGCTATATTACCAATGGCAACTAGTCGTTTATCAATAATTGCCTGAATGCCCTTGCCAGTAATGGATGAGAAATCTTGAGCTTCTTTGAGCAAAAGATTTCTCTCTTTAGCTCCAGAAAGTATCGTTGCTGCGAGCGGATGTTCACTTGCCTTTTCTAGACTGGCTGCCAAACTAAGCAGTTCATCATCTGAAATAGCACCGGTACTTTTGAAAATCATCAGCCTAGGCTTGCCGCTGGTCAGGGTTCCAGTTTTATCCACTACAAGAGTATCCACTTGGCGCATGCGCTCGATGGCTTCGGCATTGCGAAAAAGAACACCCATACTTGCTCCACGTCCTGTGGCGACAATAATCGACATGGGCGTAGCAAGACCAAGAGCGCATGGGCAGGCGACAATCAAAACCGCAACGGCATTGACAATTGCAAATGCAAGCCGAGGTTCGGGTCCAAACAGACCCCACACTAATGCCGTCAGCACAGAAACTAGAAAAACGCTCGGCACAAAATACGATGAAACTTGATCCACAAGTTTTTGAATTGGCGCTTGTGACCGTTGAGCCTCGGCCACCATTTGTGCGATTTGAGAGAGTAGCGTGTCGCGACCGATCTTTTCTGTTTTCATTACGAAAGAACCCGTACCATTGATCGTTGCTCCGACCACCTTAGATCCGATTAGCTTCTCAACCGGAATCGCCTCGCCAGATATCATCGATTCATCAACTGCAGATTTACCCTCTACAATGCGGCCATCAACCGGGATTTTGTCTCCGGGTCTAACCCGCAGGAGGTCCCCCACCATGACCTGTTCTATTGAAACGTCCTCTTCTTGTTGATTAGAAATAATTCGTCTTGCTGTTTTTGGCGAAAGACGCAAAAGTGCCTTGATCGCTGAGCTTGTACGCTGACGGGCTTTGAGCTCAAGTATTTGCCCAAGCAGAACTAAAGTTACAATGACCGCGGCAGACTCAAAATAGAGCCCGACTTCGCCAGTCATGGAGTCAATTAAAGAAGTCGGAAATAGCTTTGGAAAAAATACCGCAAAAAGACTATAGCTGTAGGCCATGCCAACTCCAAGGCCGATCAGGGTGAACATATTGGAGTTGCGCCTGACCAAGGACTGCCAAAACTTTTGAAATAGCGGCCAGGCACCCCAAATTACGACTGGTGAGGCCAACATAGCTTCAACCCATTTCAGTTGAATCGAAATCTCATATAAATGGAGTAAATGACGGCCACCCATGGTGATGAATAGCAGCGGAATACTAAAAATAACACTAAATATAAATCTATTCAACATCATATTGTACTCAGTATTTTCATCTACCTCAGCAGATGTGAATGTCGGCTCAAGTGCCATTCCACAAATAGGACAATTGCCCGGCCCCATTTGCCTCACCAGAGGGTGCATTGGACAGGTGTATTCGACACTCATATCAACAGCTAATGAATTTTTCGGCGCAGTTTCCGGCCCATTTTTCAGACCAGTTTTCGCACCAGCTGTGGCTACCTTTAAATACTGGTCTGCGTTTTGAACAAATTTTTCTCTACATTTTTGGCTACAGAAAAAATAGCTCTTAGCATCGTGAACGGCCTGCGCTTTTGCAGTTTTAGGATCAACCAACATTCCACAGACAGGATCCAAAACTTTCTCTGAAGTATTTTCTAATTGTTCACTCATGATTGACATAAAAGGACCTCTCCAAAATCTCTCGATGCTCGGGATGAGCAATGGCAATTAAGGCCTTCGCACGCTCACCCAGAGTCTTACCATAAAGATAGGCCACACCAAACTCGGTGACCACATAATGAACATGAGCGCGAGTCGTTACCACACCTGCACCAACCCGTAAGGCACAGACAACTTTGGATTCACCCATTGATGTCAGACTGCTCATCGCGATAATTGGTTTGCCGCCCTTAGATAGTGCTGCACCTCTCATGAAGTCCATTTGCCCACCAACTCCAGAAATAATCTTATGGCCAATTGAATCGGCGCAAATTTGTCCGGTCAAATCAATTTCAACCGCTGAATTAATGGCAACAACTTGCGGATTTCGGGCAATGGTGTTGGGATTATTGACATAATCAATTTCAAGTTGCAGCACGGACGGATTGTCATTAACAAAATCATAAAGCTTGCGTGAGCCGAGTAAAAAGCTAGAAATCGACTTGCCTCGATGCACATTCTTAAGAGAATTGGTGACGACGCCACTCTCGATAAGCTGCAAAGTGCCGTCCGACCACATTTCGGAATGAATGCCTAGATTTTTGTGACCAGTCAATTGCCTTGTCACCGCATCTGGAATCGAGCAGTATGCAAGTGGATCAAAGAAACATCCTTAAGTCGTGGCGCTTGTGCAACGAGCTCTAAAAGCAAAGCATTCGGGGTCGCTGCACCACCATGCACGAATATTTTTGCACCAGAGGTAATTAAACTAACCGCGGCTGATAGTGTCGAAGTTTTCTCGCTATTTTTCATTTTAATAGACCGGCTAAATGTTTTCGACAAGATTGCGGCAAAAAATCCTGTATCATTTGGGTAGCCCGATGAACTTTTTCAATAAAATTTTCTGTGCTTTCAATTCGCTGATAGTTTGGGTGGCCTTTCCAGACTTCATGAATCTGTTGATCAATCTTAAAGGCCTCTTCTGCTGACTCAATCCTTAACGGATTTTGATGATTATAGCCACCCTCTAAGCTCGGTGAGCTTAAGTGAACGACGGCTTTATACTTAGCATACTCACTGTTCACATTTGTCTTTAGCTCATCACAATATTCGGCCTTTAAGCCGGGCCAGTACGCCATACCATCTAGCGTGCCACGATCACATAGGCCGACGGTCCACTTTTTTTCAGCTAAAACCAGATTCTGCATTTCACTTTGAATGTGATAAATGGCTCTTTGCTCCGCCCGTTTTGCAGATGCTGAGTCCAAACGCCAAAATCCTCCGCCGAACAAAATAGTCGCCGCTTCTGGCAAGATCGCAATGTGTTCACAAAATACTTTTCGTACAAATTCGAGTACGGCGGTTTTACCCGCCCCTGGTCCGCCAGTAATTACAATGAGATTCGTCGACATTGAGAAGTCTTTGCCCTTACACGACTGCTCACAAGAATATGGATTGATTTTCAAATTTTACTCCATTCAAAAAAGTTCGAAGAGCACGACGTCCCTGTATCTCCACTACTCTGGCAGATGCATTTTTCCGCCGCTGGCCAAATGCCTTTTTAATTGCTCAAGGTCATCTTTTACCTTTTGAGGCTTCAACTTCTCAGCCTCTTTAGCCCAGTTATAGGGGCCGCAGAACTGCGATATAATGCAACAAAGTAAAAATATTCTTTTCATAAATAGCCCACCCTTTAAGTGATTTCAGTGTCAGGGCAGCACTAGAATTGGTGTATCGCCTGAGCGTATCAGCTTTACTGTTATGCTGCCAAAAAGAGCCGCTGATTTATTGTGATTTCTCGGTGACAGCACCATTACATCAAAGGCCTTGGCGTGGTCTTCGATTCGATCCACAACACTTCCGGACGCTCTTACAGTTTTTAACTTGGGGTGTTCTTGTTTAAACATTTTGAGCCGTCTATTATCTGATTTTTTTATTTGCTGATAAATATTTGAATAGGCCTCGAAGTCCAAGATTGGCGTTGGCTCTTGCATAACATGATAAATTTCAATTTTTGCCTTAAATGCCAATTTAAAAAGATTAGCTTGCTCTATGGTCAGTGTCGACTTCTCACTTAGATCACATGGCACAAGAATTTTTTTGGGAAAACCAATTTTTGAACTCCGATGAATCCAAAGCGGAAATGGTGAACACTGCGCAAGTCTTTCGGCGGTACTGCCAACAAAGATTCGCACGAGTGGGTTATTGCCTTTGTGTCCCGCAACAATCATTGGGCGTGAATAGGATTTAGCCAGAGCAAGGATTTCTTCATAGGCCCGCCCATATCTTATGATGACGCCATCCTTTTCACTTAAAAGATATTCTTTTCTGATTTGTTTATCATAAGATGCAGTTACATGCTTTTTCTTGAACTCAATCGTTTCATCAAAAATTGCGATATCTTCAAATACATAGACATAAGATAGTGGGACATTCAGGCCGCGTGCAAGTTCTTTAGCCTGGCGTACGACGATTTTTGAATAGCTAGAAAGATCTACGGCGACAATCAGATTTTTAATATTTTGCTTTTCCACGACCGGCCCCCTTTTTTTTACGCTATGAATTTTTATGGAGTTCGAGTTTTCAATTTAAAGTGATGAACTTCTTTCTTATTCTTTATCTCTGTCGTCACCTCTAGATCGGTAGCACCCTTTAGTCCGGCAGAGTCCGAAATTGCAAAATAATTGCTAAGCTGATCGGTGACCAATACCTTGCCGGGATAGGGCTTTAGCCTACGTACCGTCAACTTCAAGTCCGCCAAATCGAGCTTCGCCTCTTCTCTACCAACTACAAAAATTCGCACGGGCTCGCCCATAACCAGTTGCACCGAAACCAGTTTGCCCTGATGTTTTAGAACATCTGAGTTGAATTCGCCTGGATTCCCCACCAGTGGCGCCTGAGCGGATGAAAATACAGGAAATAAAAACGAGAGGAGTAAGAGTTTCATTAGTCCTTGCCTTTCACATCACTATTTAAATTCATTATTTTAAAATAACTATTCAAAGCTAACTAAGTTCATACAATCAGCTCTTCACAGTGGCCCGTCATTTTAGTTTTAGTTTTTCAATCGCGTCTCAAGCAGTTCGCTCAATGCTTTGTAGGCATCAATTTCCGTAAATATTCCGACGAGCTTGCCGTTATCAACCACTAGTGCACAACCATATTTTTTTTCAGCCATCTCAGCGACCACTTGATTGAGCGGCGCCCCAGGTGACGTGATATATGGATCTGGCGTATAAGCTTCTTCGACCTTTGTACTGTTGGCATCGACGTCTTTAAAGCTCATAATTAAATTGATGTCTCGCTCGGTGAGAATACCCACAATACTTCCACCTCTTAAAACTGGTAAATGCCTCAAGTGCAATTTTCTCATAAACTCGCTTGCTTGAGCAATGGTCTGGTCGAAACCTATAGATTTTGGCGTATAGGTCATATACTTTTGGATGCTTGGAATGGCTTTCATTTGACATACTCCTGTATTTATTTTGGCCGACAATATTCTGTATCTTCAAATATGCTGCCAATGCGAAATCAAATAAAAGCAATAGCCAATCTTGCCATGGGACAAATTGTCGCCTACTGGCTGTGTCCCTTGACATATTGTCCTGATAAACCTAAAACTCCCGCATTGGGACATTTAAAAACTGTGTAAATTCAATTGAAGAAACAGTGGACGAGGGCTGGCATATCTGTTGAATCTGCTACTACTGAGGTCGATAGATAGTCCTAATAATTTGAAGCTAAGGGAGTATATGCGAAAGAATCTTAGGATTGCTGTTGTCGATGACGATTTTGAAATGGGCCGAGTAGTATGTGACCTGCTCAAAGACGAAGGCTATGAAGTCTCACAGTTTTCTTCAGCATCTGAGGCCTTAGTTAAATTTAAAAAAGAATTGCCCCATATATTAATCACCGACAATAAGATGAAAGAAATTGATGGTCTGATGTTTCTTAAAAAAATTCAAGCCGACCATCCTGAGATTGTTACGATCATGATGACCGCATTTGGATCAATCGAAACCGCGATCGAGGCAATGAAAGCTGGCGCCTACCAATATATTGTCAAACCCTTTAAAAATGATGAACTTGTCTTGATCGTTAAACGTGCGGTAGAGAAAGTAGATCTTAAACAGGAAAATAGCGTTCTTAAACGCGAGCTCAACAAAAGCTTTAGCTTAGAGTCGATCATCGGCAAGAGCCCAGCCATGACAAATGTTTTTGAACTGATCAAACTTGTAGCTGTCGCCTCAGCAAATGTTCTGGTCACCGGAGAAAGTGGCTCTGGTAAAGAATTGGTGGCCCGGGCCTTACACAATTCGGGTCCAAGAAAATCAAAATCATTTATCCCGCTAAATTGTACGGCAATCCCAGAAAATTTGCTTGAGAGTGAACTCTTCGGACATATTAAAGGATCTTTTACAGGTGCGATCAGTGATAAGAAGGGCCTTTTCGAGGAGGCCGACAAAGGCACTCTATTTTTGGATGAGATCGGCGATTTGAGTCTAAGTCTTCAAGCAAAACTGCTACGCGTACTACAGGACAAACAGATTCGTCCCGTCGGCGGCCAACACTTAAAACAAGTGGATGTTCGAATCATTGCGGCCACTCACCGAGATCTTCATATATTAGTTAAAGACGGAAAGTTTCGCGAGGATTTATTTTATCGACTCAATGTAGTCCCAATTCGCGTGCCCCCTCTACGGGAGCGCCTTGAAGATATTCCGCTGTTAGTTGAAAGCTTCATTGCGAAGTTTGCGGCGCAAAATAATTCTCGAATCCGTGGAATATCAACTGAGGCCATGGCAATTTTGATCGCTCATCCTTGGCCTGGAAATGTACGAGAACTTGAAAATGTTATTGAAAGAGCCATGGTTTTGAGTCGCGGAGAAATGATCGAGAAGGCCGTAGTATTAGACAGCGCCCTACATGAAGCCAAGCAAAACGTTGAGCAACTACATGCCGACCGACCAAGCTTAGAAAAACTAGAAGAACGCTATATTAAAATGATTTTAAGTGAAACCCACAATAGCAAAGAAGAAACTGCAAAAGTATTGGGAATTAGTCGACGCACTCTTTACCGAAAAGAGCGGCTCTATGGCTTGGTCTCAGATGAAATGCCTGAGCCAATTGAGGAACACGATGAAGCGGCCAACTGAGGGGCTCTCAAGTAAGGATTTTGATCGCCTCAAATCTGCATTAGATGAGGCGGCCATTGTGGCAATCACCGATCCCGCAGGAATCATAACCTATGTGAATCGAAAATTCTGTGCCATCTCAAAGTATTCACAAGACGAGCTCATTGGCAGCACGCACAAGCTAATCAACTCGAACTTTCATGCAAAAGAATTTTTTCTCAATATGTGGCAAAGCATTTCAGCGGGCAGCACGTGGGAAGGCGAGATACGCAATCGTGCCAAAGATGGAACTCACTATTGGGTTCATACCACGATCGTGCCGTTCTTAGATGCGACGGGTGCTCCAGAGCGATATGTGGCGGTTCGCTATGATATCACCGAAAAAAAACTGGCTGAAGATCAACTCAATATCTATGCAAAAAAATTAGAACTCAGTAACCAAGAACTTCAAAACTTCGCCTCAGTCGCAGCCCACGATCTGCAAGAGCCTCTAAGAAAAATACAGTCTTTTTCAGATCGACTCAAAGCCAAAGCAAAAGAAGATCTCAAGCCAGATGCCTTTAACTATGTCGATCGAATTCAAACCTCTGCACACAGAATGCAGATCCTCATAAATGATCTTTTGACTTATTCAAGGGTCACTACGAAGGCCCAGCCCTTTGCGCTTCTAGATTTAAATAAAGTCGTTGCACAGGTTGTATCAGATCTGGAAGTCCGCTTAGAAAAATGTCAGGGCGAAGTCAAATGGGCCAAGCTGCCATCAATTGAAGCCGATGCCACTCAAATGCATCAGTTATTTCAAAATTTAATTGGCAATGCTCTTAAATTCCATAAGCCAGGTTCAGCGCCTCAGGTGAATGTAACTGCTAAAATTATTAACGAACCATCACTTCTTGGCAAAATGCCCATTTGTCAAATTAGTATTCAAGATGATGGTATCGGATTTGAAGAAAAATACTTAGATCGCATATTCACCATTTTTCAACGACTTCATGGGCGAAATGAGTTCGAGGGAACTGGCATTGGCCTTGCCATCTGTCGAAAAATTATGGATCGTCACAGAGGTTTTATTACAGCTAAATCAATCTCAGGAGAAGGAGCAACCTTTCTTGTGAGCCTTCCGGTGAAACAAAGTACAGGATAAATCATATGATACAAAGACATGCCTTGCGAAAAAATCAAGTGCCAATTTTAATTGCCGATGATGATCTTGATGACTGCCAAATGATTAGCGAGGCTCTGCAAGAGAGTCGTCTGTTGAATGCCTTTCATTTCGTAAATGATGGCGAAGAACTAATGAACTACCTTCGTCACAAAGGCAAATTTGAAGATCGAACCAAGTATCCTTTACCCGGGCTGATTTTACTTGATTTAAATATGCCCAAAAAAGATGGTCGCGAAGCTTTAAAAGAAATTAAAAGCGATGAAAGCTTAAAGCAAATCCCAGTTGTGGTATTTACCACTTCACAAGCTGAAGAGGATGTCTATAGAACCTATACTCTCGGTGTCAATTCTTTTGTAACAAAACCCGTTGCCTTTGAAGCCTTGGTGCAAATTATGCGAGATCTCGGGCGCTATTGGTTTGAGATTGTGGAACTCCCCAATTATATCGAAAGAGAAACGAGATAGGCGTGAGCCATTTTCATATTCTACTTATTGATGATGATGAAGACGAATTTATTAATCTGCGAGACCTGTTTGAAGAAATTCCACGCAGTAAATATACGATCACCTGGAAGGCTTCATATGAAGATGGTCTCACCGCCCTAAAAAGTCAAAGCTTCGATGTCTGCCTATTGGATTATCGCTTAGGTGAACTTACCGGAATCGATTTACTGAATGAAACTCAAAGAATTGATTCGATTTGTCCAATTATTTTACTAACCGGTCATGGCGATTTTGATTTGGATATTCAAGCCATGCAATTGGGCGCCTCTGAATTTTTAATAAAATCAGAGCTAACATCGGCACTTATTGAACGATCCGTTCGCTACGCCATCAAGCATGCTCATGATTTACAAGAACTGAAAGAAAGTAAGGCACAGATCCTACAGCAAGATCGCCTAGCCTCTCTTGGCCTCTTAGCTTCAAGTTTGGCTCATGAAATTGGCACGCCCATGGGGATTATTCGCAGTCGTGCCGAACTGGTAGAGAAAAGATCTCTGAACGATGCTTCGTTGCAGCAAGACATGGCCACCATCATAAGACAAATTGATCGAATTTCGAAACTGGTTAACTCATTGTTAAATTTAGCTAGGGAAAAAAAAGCGGATCATGCCAGCGCGGTCGACCTGAACTTAGCCGTCGATGATGTATTGAATCTGATTCGCCATGAATTGGATCGAAAAAGCATTTCTTTGGAGCTTGAAATTGAAGAAAATCTACTGGTTAAAGCTGAAGCGGGACCACTAGCCCAAGTTTTGTTAAATCTGATCGTGAATTCTATTCATGCAATCGAGGAGGCAAAACAAGCCGCTGACTATTACAACGACGAGGATCGGCGCCAACACAAAATCACGATTCGCGCCAGGCACTTCACCGACTCTGCAGAAATCTCAATTCAAGATAGCGGGTGTGGTATCCCTACCGAGAATTTGTCGCAACTTTTTAAGCCATTCTTTACCACCAAAGATATAGGACATGGCACAGGCCTAGGCCTTGCGACCTCTTATAAACTAGTTCAATCATGGAACGGCTCAATTGTGGCAAATAGCACCGTAGGAATAGGCACTATATTTACAGTCAAACTCTTAAGGGCCCCAAGTTAGCCTTTTATTTCACTTCATATTGACTTTACATTGAGTAGAGTGACAAATTTTATGCAATCCAATATGCTTCAATTCATGAAACTCAATATTTTGTCATATAATATTCATAAAGGCTACGACTGGAAGGGACAAAACTACTTCATTCATGAGATGCGAGAGCTCATTAATTCATCTGGCGCTGACTTGGTTTTTTTGCAAGAAGTGTCAGGTCAAAACGATCAATATAAAACAAGTGGCTTCATTGATGTTCAGTTTGAATTTTTGGCGGACTCGATATGGCCGCACTATGCGTATGCGAAAAATGCGATTTATGATCACGGTCACCATGGCAACTTAATATTAAGCAAATATCCAATTTTGAAATGGGAAAATATCGATTTAAGTACCAATTATTTTGAGCAACGCGGCTTACTTTTGAGTCAAATTCAAATTCCAAAGTTGAATCAAATCCTATACGCCGGCTGCTTACATTTAAATTTATTACACTCAAGCCGCAAAAAACAATATCAAATGATTTATGAAAAGATCCAGTCCCTCGATTTGCATGAAAAGGCTCCACTTATTATTGGCGGCGATTTTAACGACTGGAATAAAAGATCTTCAGATACTTTTGAGAACGCCTTGGCCATGCAAGAGGTACATAAAGAAAAACATGGTCATTTTGCAAAGACCTTTCCGGCCAATATACCGATGCTGAGTTTAGATCGAATTTATGTTAAGAATCTAACTGTTCTGAATTCTGGCGTTGTCAGGACATCTAAACGCTATCATTTGTCAGACCATTTAGCTTTGTTTGGCCAAGTTGAATTTGAGAAATCATTTTATGCGAAATGATTTTTTTAAAACGACTACAAATAATCACATCGAGTTCTTAGCAGAGGGCGAAGCCTACTATAAGTCTTACCTAGATCTGATCCAGGCGGCGCGCGAAAGTATTCATCTGCAAACTTATATTTTTGCAATGGATAACTTCGGTTCACAAGTGCAAAAATCTTTAATTCAGGCCTCTCAAAGAGGGGTCAAAGTATACCTTCTGGTCGATCGAATCGGCTCAATGAATCTAACTGATCAGTTCGCAAATGAATTAGTCGAGGCTGGAGTTTACTTTTGCCGTTTTAATGGCATGCAAATCAAATGGCTATGGCAATGGGGACGCCGCCTTCATCATAAGGTTCTATTGGTAGATCAAATGAAGGCGATTATTGGCGGCATTAATGTTATATCCTCCTCTTTTTCTTTGAAAAATGTTGTTCCCCACCTCGACTTTGCAGTTGTCTTACAGGGTAATATCACCAAGGGCTTAACAATTTATTGTCAGCAGATTTTTCGTAAAGCCTATGGCAAAATTAAATTTGCAGTCTCGCATGCAGAGGAAGAAAACTTTAACCACCCAGGTTTAAAACTCAAAATTTCAATTAATGATTGGTTTTCTAGGCGTCGGCAAATCGCCAAACAATATGAAAAGCTCATTGCTCTGGCAAAAAAAGATATCCTGATTATTAATCCCTATTTTTTTCCGCGGCGAAAATTCATGCGGCAATTGCGTAGGGCCGCCAAACGAGGCGTGCGGCTGCGATTGATATTGCCGAAATATTCTGATTGGCCTTCATATAACTTAGCTTCGCAATATCTCTACGCTTATTTCTTAAAAAACGGCATTGAAATTTATCAGTGGAATCAATCTATTCTGCACGGAAAACTCGCCTGTATCGACCGCACCTATTCGACCATCGGCTCATTTAATTTAAATTATATGAGCTATCAGCAAAATCTAGAAATGAATGTCGACATCACCTCGCAAAGCTTCACCGAAGAGCTCAGTTCGAAAATTGACGACTGGATTGTAACTGGATGTAAGCAAATTGACAAACTGGACTTTTTAAATAAAACCACATACCGCGAAAGAGTTCTGCGCTATTTTCTATATGTCATATTCTCTCTTATGGCGAACTTCTCAATTAGCCTAGCTTTTCGCGGAAGATTAAAATGAAAAAGTAGGCGCGCCGCAAACGAACCAAGGCTATGCATCAATTGGAACACTTTTAAATGCCAAATTCTTCTTTCTCGT
>JAYVXS010000230.1:0-4108 GCA_043784965.1 Bdellovibrionales bacterium | reverse complement strand
CATTGGTAAACGGCTATAGTCTTCAAGTTACGAATACTGAAGGCACACCTGGTTACTTCGCCACTATTTCTCACGGTGGAGTAATTGGCTCAACACGTCTTGCTGGCCCGCTTGAAGTGAAAATGTCGACAACAAATAAATTAACAACGATTGTCGATGCCGCAACCGCGGGTCATGTTTTTAAATTAGTAATCAATCAGAATAAGCAAATGAATGAAGTGGCGCAGAATCCAAGTGATTATTCATTTAAATCAAACTCTCGAGCGAGCTTTCGCTCACCATTACCAAGTGAGCCAAATCTACGAATGCTTTGTCAGTTTCCAGTTCATATCATGTAAATCGATTTGCAGATCTATTGATCTTAGATTTCTATAAATTTTAAACCAAAAAAAACACGGAACCTTATCGGCTCCGTGTTTGCAAATTGCGACTCTAGAGTTGGCAGCGGAAGTACAAGATGCTCGAAGCCTCTTCAATCGTACGCGCCTCGTCTGCAGTCATCGGTGTCAAAGCAAGATTGAATAGCTCACGAGCCTTTACCGCATCAGGTATTTGATCAATTTCAACGCAAAGATAAGAATCAATTTCAAATCGACCTGGATTAAATTCATTACAATTTTCAGCATCTATAGCCAGACTAGTGGCATCTGTTGGGGCTAAATTATCAAGGCAACTATAGTTTGGATAAACCGTCACAATGCCAATTGGATTTGGAACTGGTATAGGGAGTGGACGCGGATAATGTCTTGGCCATGGCGGGGGCACTGGATAAGGCACTGGATAAGGAACTGGATATGGAACTGGATATGGAACTGGATACGGGACTGGAGATGGACGAGGTCGCGGATAATGCCTTGGCGGAACAGGATGTGGATAGGGTCTTCGTGGAACTGGAATCGGAATAGGGGCAGGAATCGGAATAGGGACAGGAATTGGACGTGGACGAGGTGGCTGAGGTTTTGGTGGCGTAGGTGGTCCCGGCCTTGGAACTTCAGGTAAATTGCTTTCGAAATTTAAAATTTGATCTTGGCCATCGACACAATTCTCAGGATTGGTATTCAAATCCTCAAATGAGCTATTTGCAAAAGCTACCGATCCTATTAGTAGAATGCTTAAAATAATTCTTCTCATATTATCCCCCTAAAGTTTTTGGAATATGCTGACCTAATTCAATGCTTCGACAAAAACATTGTCAAGATACTGCCCAGGTAATGGGTCTAGATTTTAGAAAAATATTGTTCCAGTGATCTGGCCAGCCTCAGGAACAGGCTGCTCAGCTATTCGGCCTTAGTGTATGATAGGCTACGAAGCCTAGAAACTTTAAGTATAGCCCGCGGTCACTCGCTCGGCTTCTTCGATGGTGGTTAGACCGCAGAGAACCATTTTCAATGCGAAATCTTCAATGCAAATGTATCCGGCTTTTTTTGCCGCTAGGATTAAATCTTCGGTCTTTCCGTTATTTGAAAGTAATTCTTCGATTTCGCGAGTTTTCTTCCAAATTTCCATAATTGGTATGCGTCCGTGAAAACCAGTTTCATTACAGAAAGAACAGCCAACTGCTTCCTTTAAATCAGAAGGCATCTGCAGTCCGCTAAGGCGTCTAATTAGAAAATCCTTTTCAACAGCTGTCGTCGATCTTAGACGGCTGCATTTCTTACAGAGTTTTCGCACCAATCGTTGGGCCATGGCGCCAATTAAGCCAGTTGCAATGATGCCATCCGGTACGCCAAGTTCGTGCAAGCGATTTCGAACTCCGAAAGCGCTATTAGTATGAAGAGTCGAAATGACTAAATGTCCGCTCATCGCGGCTTCGAAAACAATCTTTGCGGACTCTTCATCTCTAATTTCCCCTACCATGACGACATCAGGATCTTGCCTCAAAGTACTCTTGAGAGCTTTTGCGAAACTCATTCCGGACTTATCACTGATTTCAATTTGCGTGATTCCTGGAATCTCAAGTTCGACTGGATCCTCCAGAGAAATAATCTTGATGTCCACATTATTGAGTTCAGCAAGGAGGGAATAGAGGGTAGTAGTTTTGCCCGATCCAGTTGGCCCAGTGACCAGAAATAGTCCTTGCTTCGCTCGCGTCACCGCCTTCAAAATCTTAATCGAATAAATATCCGGCACCAACATACTTAAAGGTTGAGTCGAACTTCGATTGCGAATTAATCGAAGCACAGCATTTTCTCCGTACTTGGTTGGGACAGTCGACACTCGGGCCGTGATATGAGTTTCACCTGATACGAGCTTGAGCTGACCATCTTGTGGGACCATATGATTGGCAATGTCCATTTGACTTAGAACTTTCACCCGCGAGACCAATTCGACGCCCACTTCTTTTGGAATTTTACTTGCGATTTCCATCATGACGCCGTCAACTCGATAGCGAACACTATAGCCATCGTTAGATGGCTCAAAGTGAACATCACTGGCACGTGATTCATAGCCATCAATGAGAAGGCGATTGAGATCAGTCACATTGGTCTCAGCTTTTGCCAAGCTCGGACTTTTGACCATAGTGATAATACCGTTTGTGGCCATGGCGGGGTCATTCTGATTGATCCACCTTTTAAAGTTTTCAAGGGAGATTGCTTCAAGACTAATTCGATAACCTCTCAAGTAACGAGCTGCTACGAAGCAAATCGATTCGCTGTATGGATTGACTACGCCGAGACTCACTTCTTTTTGAAAAATCTTTAGCGGAATCAACTGGTGTTCTAGCATAATTTCTTTGCTAAGAAGCTTTAGGGCGTCTTGGATACGCGGGGCTTCGCCTCTCCCATCGAATTTCACACCACTGTATTTAGTGACAAACTCGAGTCGTTTGGCCATAACCTTTGAAATATTTAGGCAAAATGCACCCGACTTTAGTAGCTGGATGAAAACCGACTTTTTGAATTTGATTAGCGTTGAAACCTGTGAGGCGCGAGCAATATGAGAATGTTTTGTATTGGTTAGTAGGGAGACCGCAGACAAACTCTCTCGTTGTCCGATGCCAATCAACTGAGAGTAGTTGGCGTTTGCAGTGAGTTTTCTTGAAATCTCAATCGCTCCAGACTGCAAAATATAAAATGTTTCGCTCTCTTCACCAGGTGAATAAACTACTTCACCGGGTTGATAGGTGACCTTTTCGGCAACGTTTACCAGCTGCTCGATGATTTGCGGGTTCATAGAATCAAAATAATGAGATTTGCACAAGGTGCTGCGAACATCCTCATCGACGATTGGCGTGGGCAGCCTTTTAACCTTATTTGCAGAGCCTGAGTAAAGAAGCTTCATTTTTTTTTCCGTCAGGTCAAAATCCTCTTCGCTGATAAAGACAACGTTCACTTGGATCTTTGGCATTTGCGCCTGGCAATGACTTGAGAAGTCTGTTCGATAAGGGTCTTTCGCAGCAAATAAAATATTATTAGCATAAAAGCGAATTGGCAATACGCCAAACTTCTTCCATAAGTTAACCGGAAAAAAGCTGGCAATTTCAGGGCTCACAGCAATCGATGATGGATCAAAGTATTCGATATAAGAGTGGTTTTGTGAAAAGCTAAAATTCAATTCAGCGAGTGTCATCGCCAAATTGTGAGATAGCGCGGGGGTTTTCATTAGAATTTTTAAAAAGGTATCGCCTAGCATTTGATAAATTTCTGTATCTTCAAATGCGAATGCTGACGCTGATTTATTGCTTTGGTTTAAAACCGAAAATTCTGAAAAATGAGAGCCAGGTTTGAGCATGGCAACCCGTGCCATCTGCTGGAGTTCGGGTCTATACTTAACAATTTCGACAGCTCCAGTTTTTACAAAGTAGATTTGGTCGCTAATTTCATTTTCTAAGATGATCGGATCGCCCTTTTTGTACGAGAAAGCTTTAAGTTGTGAAGATACTAATTTCAAAACTTCATCGTCGGCATCCTTAAAAAGATGGCTTGATTTTAAAAGTTGGGTGAGTGTTGGGTCTGAGGCCTGTTCGTTCATGAAGTACTATCGGTTTAAAATAAAATGCTCTCAATGATTCATGAGGCCTCAAATTTACTCGAATGAAAAAACTGGACATAAGCCATAGGATATTAGTCATAGGTCTTGGATCATAATTCGAACGTTCTGAAGGATG
>JAYVXS010000229.1:0-12989 GCA_043784965.1 Bdellovibrionales bacterium | reverse complement strand
AACGATCAATCAATTGCGGAGTGAGCGAAATTTCAGGAACTAAAACGATCGCCTGACGCCCCTGAGCGATCACTTTTTCAAGGAGGGAAATATAGATTTCTGTTTTACCGGAGCCAGTGACTCCAAAGACGAGATGAGTCGAAAATCCCGTATGCTTTGAAACGGCTTCAATCACTTTTATTTGCTCAGTGGTATGAGCTGGGGCTTTAATGGATTGCGAGGTTTTTATCACCGGTGCACGATTTGATTTTCTCTCTTTGGTTTGTTTTTCAAGTGGTGCAAAGCTCAATTCGAGAACCTGGCCAATGGGATGAAAATAATAAGCTGAAAGCCAAGTAAGCCATTCAATTTGATGGGGCAATAGTTTTGGTCGGATTTCATGAAAGCCGATAATTTCTTTAATTTTAAAGCCGCCGACCTCGGGTGGCGGCACTTGAGAAATCAGAATGCCATTTACTTGTCGCTTACCAAGTGGGACCAGCACGGACTGGCCCGGAGCCAGCTCGCTCGCCAGCAAAATTTTTTCAGGAATAAGGTAGGTGAGTGCAGTTGAGAGGGGCGCATCAACAGCGACATTCCAGTAAGGACTCATCTGAACCTAGAATAAAATTCTGTCACTTGTAATGAAGCGGGGAGTTTCAAGGCTTGAGCGGGACCCGCATGTCCAGTCAAGTAGTTTGGCGAAAACCAAGTGCGCGAAGCCTTCGGCAAAAGTTTGACTGATAAGACACGAATGAGTGCTGTATGGTTGTCCCAGCTGATCGTGCGCTCTCTGGGTAAATGTAGTCGCCCGGCAAATTGCGCGTGCTTATCGGCGACCACCTCAGCTTGAGAGGGAAAGCGCATTTTTCTAAAGTTGAAGGAGTCTTGATCTACCCAAAAACCCGGAAAGGGTTTTTCGACATTTGCTGGTGTGAGCTCACCAAATTGATAAGTTATAACTCCTCCCGAGCGCGCCAGTTGAACTAGATTTTCTGGCTGCGGTCTGTAGGTTTCAATTTTACCAATACGAGCTTTTTCAAGGCCAAAAGTTGTGGGCAATATTTTTGCAGTTTGTAGCGCATCTAATAATCCGCGCGCTGAATGAAAAAACAAAAAGGGCTCAATAAATTCAGCACTAAGTCCGGCAGATTTCACACTACCAAGATTATCGAAATAAACTCGGCGATTATCATGATAAAGGACTTCCATATGAGCTGCGCCCGCGCCAGTTTGATCGCTGCTGACGATGAGGTACATTGATGTTGCATTTTCGATTAGCCACTTTTCACGCAGAACAAATTGTTCGGCGTCAGTTTGAAACTGAACTTCTTGCTCAATGATATAAGAGGCCTTGCCGGTATTATAAGTGTATCTACCTAATATTGTACTGGCCGTAGGAATCGACGCCAGAGTAGTTAGTGAAAAACAATTAATCAATGCGAATAAAAACCAATTAAAGTTTACCATTTTCATATTCCTTTAGAGGCTAAAGCTGTTTTGCCAAATTTTTGAGGTAGGCCCTCATTTGTTCTCTCACCTGCGGGTGATCAAGTGCCACTTCAATATTGGCTTGCAAATAACCAAATTTATCTCCGGCATCATAGCGTTTAGAATCAAATTCGAACCCGAGGAGCCCGTCTTTTTGAATTAAAGACATCATTGCGTCAGTGAGTTGAATTTCGCCATTTTTACCTGGCTTGGTTTCTCTGAGATATTCAAAAATATCAGAACTAAAAACATATCGTCCTGGTAAGGCCCATCGGCTTAGCGTCTGATTTGGATCGGGCTTTTCAATGACTTTCGTTATTTTGTGGCCGTCGCCAGAAGCAGACTTTGTGGCCTCAACGATGCCATACTTAGAAATTTCTGATTCTTCAACACTCATAATGGCAACGCTTGAAAGCGAAGTCTGTTCATAACCACGCACTAAAATTTCAGTCACGGTCATTTGCTTGGGGGAGGCCAGCATGATTTCGTCACCAAGTAAGACTGCGAAGGGCTCGCGACCAACAATAGGTTTGCCGCAAAGAACGGCGTGGCCTAGCCCTAGGGCCTGTTTTTGACGGACACTCATTACATTGGCCATGGATTGGATTTTCAAGAGACTTTCAAGCCATTCAGAGCGACCATCTTTCATGAGCTTATCTTGAAGCTCATATGACACATCAAAAAAATCTTCGATAGCCGTTTTATGCCTACCTTGAATGATGATAATATCCTCGATGCCGGCACGTACCGCCTCTTCAACTATAAAAAGTATGATCGGACGATCCACAATTGGGAGCATTTCTTTTGGAATACTCTTGGTGGCCGGCAAAAAACGGGTGCCTAGGCCTGCGGCTGGAATGATAGCTTTTCGAACTTGAGAACTCATGTCTCAAAATGGAACACGCGCGGGCATTCAAGACAAGTCCAAACCCAAGAAAACGCGCTTTTTTCTGGCAGCAATTATAAACTCCCTCCGAACCGGCATTAAGTTATGTAAGAGGTCTAATAAATTACTTTACAGACGTCTCAAAATGATCCCGGTTATTCGATAATTTGCCTCAAAAAAGATCCAGAAAAGTCCAGAATGAGCCGATAGGAACTATCATAATAGGACAAATTCTCGATTTAAAACGCGAGGTGAAGTTTGAATTTCAAATTTGACAAGCTAAGAAAATTTTCTAAAAAGTTTGGCGAAGAAAAGAAAATTCTGATAGCCGCAATTGCCGCCGTGCTCTTGTCGGGATTGGTTTTTCAAAACTGTTCAGTTCCGGCAAGTTCACGTGGCAATTCACTAGCTTCTTTGGCAGCAGGGATCAATTTTCCGTACGATAGTCAAATTGATCAGATAGCCTATATGTCATGCAATCAAATGGCTTCGGGATCCTATGATCCAAGTGTTTATTTTAGTTTTCGAGTTGGTGCCTATCGATCAGGTTCAGGGGTACAGGTCACGCCCGCATTTATGAGTAATAAAAATGTCTCAGGTGCCAGGCCCGCTGATCAGGCAGCTCTTCTGAGTCAGGTCCCATCGACGGTGGCGGCTCAACCGCAACTTGCAGTTCGCTCCTTTGCAAATTTTCAAATACCATTTCTTTCGTCACAGACATCTGCAGGAACTGAAGGCCAAGACTATACGACCTTCTTTACTCGAATGGACGATCCAGACTTTGCAATGGCTGCGTTAACGGTAACAAGTGGTGATGGGGTAAAATATGTACGTACCGAATCTCCTCAGGGAGCGCGCTTTGAGGGAAATATTGCCATTAATAATTCTTGGGCTTCGGTGACGGGTCTGCAAACTCAAATCAACAGCGGGACCGCTCTTTTGGCAGTGACTTATATTGGCGCAGCTGGAAAATATCAGGCGCGAGCCCCAGCCGACTACGGTTTAAGCACATCGCCAACAGGAACTTCAGTTTTTGGTCGAGGCTATCAGTTACAGTTTCGTCAACCCGTTGGCTCGAGTGCAGGCTATCCTATAAATACCTTATCGAGCGTTTCAGAACTTAACCTTGAGACTCGTGGATTGCCCTCCCATGTTGGCACTTGGACCTGCGATCCATCATTGCAGTTTCGCATTTTACGTTCCAATTTAACGGCAGATTTAAGCCAAGCTGGCTGTAGCTTAAGTATTGATAATCTATCTGATCCAAAGCTGGTAATTGTTCGAAACAGTTTTAGAGTTGAAGACTGGTATGTGGATATGGTGAACCGTTGTTTGATTCCAAAAAAACCCGGCTATGGATGCTATGCTTCGACGGTTGGCATTCCAGCGAATACTCCGGCAACACCCCCAGGTAGCGGAACTTATGCCAATGACTTTCTCAATTATAGTCTCGCGTCACCGGCATTTCCGCCAGGGCAAAAAAACAATCTATTTGTAGAGTTCGGTAGCATTTGTTATCGATGATTTCTTTGACCCTTGAAAATAGATGGCATAGCTTTGCTCAATGCCAAGAAAAAAAGTACTCGTTACAATTATTTTTCTGATGACGCTTTTCCTGAGAACTCAGGTTGAAGCGCAATTTATTACCGGGCCAATTGCCGCTTCTATGGGTGGAGCAGGGCGCGCCGGAAATATTCCAAGCGAATCTGCTTTTTTAAACCCAGCGAGTTTGGCACAGCTCAAAAACTATTATGGTGCTGTATCGGCGAACTGGGGAGACCATCCATTGGATGGCTCTATTAGTGAGTTTTCGGCCCTGCTTGCAGACGGGACACCCGATAAGTCATTTCCTGGGCAATTCTCCTACGCGCAAAGGCGGGTTGCGTCGCCAAATGGTTTCGCCGCTAATTTACAGGATTTTCAGCTGGGAGTGGCCTCTGCAGCGAGCGAAAGCTTTGGCTTAGGCATGTCGATTCATCGTGTGATGTATCAAGATAACAGCAGCCACTTTTACGCACAAAACAATGTAAACTTCGGGAGTATTTTTGCGCCAACGAGACAATTGGCCTTTGCCTTAGTTGCCTACGATGCCTTGGGTGGAGATGATGAGGTCCCACAGGCTTATCAAACAATTCCCACTTGGGCGCTGGGCGCGAACTTCAAATATGAGAATAGCTTCGTATTTTCCCTAGATATTGTCCGACCCGATAAATTTAATGAGGGCCATCGACTCAATACTCAATTGGGCATTCAAACCTATTTTCGCAATGATTTTGCAGTTCGGGCTGGTTGGCAATGGCGAGAAGTGGCCTTTGAAGAGCGACTTTTTAGCCTTGGACTCGGTTACAGGGGCCCACGCCTGAGCATGGACTATACTTACCAGAAAGATGTGATCGTCGGCTCCGGCTTTAGGCAATTCGTTGACTTGTGGTTGCACTTTTGATAATCAGAATGGCTTAGAAAAGAGGACAATATGGCTTCAAAGACAAAACGCACCGAAAATATCCGCACTCGAAAAGCAGGCGCTCGCGGTAAAAAAAGAAAAGCCTCACTTCGTACCAAGGGTACAACTAAATCACGTAAAGCTTTATTCGGCGACAAATAAGCCCACTAAAGATCAAGACAAGGCTTTTTTAATTATATGATTTTAGAGAATGGTCGCTATAAAAGTGGCCATTTTTAATTCCCCCATCCTATGCAAATTTATATTTAGTTTTAGCTTATCCAAAAAACGAGTTCCACAGCTGGTTAGCTGGCGAGGACTGTTCGAGCTTTTTTGCATAAGCTAAAACTAAATATAGATAAAAGTTTATCGCTTGGTCGATTCGTTTTGCGATGACCTACGCAGGCGCGCCGGTTCTTCAGACTCCCCGGTAATTTTGAAGACAAACTTTTTTCGAATCCAGCCCTCTTGTCCAGACTTATAATGAAAGTTAGTAAAGGCCTTTAATGCTGCCGCATTCATAGCTGGGGTAGCCGGAGACTCAAGTTTAATTTCTTGTACGCGTCCGTCAGGAGTTACGCGTGCAATGAAAGTTGCAACACCTTCACGTCTAGCGCGTCGATCTTCTAGGGGATAAAGTGGACGCAAATTACCTGCAAGTTCCGCTAAGCTATCCCCATCGCGAATTCCATTGGGGGCTCCTCCAGAGCTGATGCCATTGGCACTTCCTGATTTAACGATGCCAGCTCCCTCGTCGCTCCCAGGCCCCTCTTCTTGAGTTGCTAGCTGAGCCTTGCCCAGATTCGAGTTTGAAACTTTAATTGTTTTTGTCAAAATCGGAGCCGGAGCCTCTTCGTCGGTAGCTGACGCGACTTCGTCGACATCTGCTACATGGGTTTCAACTGGAGACTCTACCGGATCAATTTTTCTTTCAGTATGGCTCACTGATTTTCTTTCTGGTTTTTTTTCTGGCGCTCGAGCTGTCTCTATTGTTGCGACTACTGGGGCATCTTCGCTAGCTTGGGCGTCAACCTGCTCCTTTACTGGAGTGAGCTCGTCAGCTCTTGCAACAATCGTATCGTCAGTATCGGATTCAGCAAGCTTTTTGGTGGGAGTGTCATCCTTGGGCTTTTTGTCTTTCACTTTTTTTGCGATTTTCTTAGCCAATTTTTTCTCTGGCATTATCTGCTTTGCAACTTTGCCCTTTAACGGCGGCTTTACTTCTTTTGGTAGGGTTGTTAGCTGCACTTCCTTTTGTTCAGGAGTCATTAGTGGGGGGCTAATCTTCACTATGTTTTTTGCCGGCACTGGCTTTCTAATTTCGACGGCTGTTGGATCATCATCTTTCGCCATTAAAATATCATTTTTTGCCAGAGTTCTAGGTTTCTCTGGTGATTTTACCGGCAATTTTTCTGGTAATTTATTTGCGAGCTGAGCAACTTGAACTGAATTTGGAATACTTAACTTCGAGTCACTCGCATCTATCAGTTCAACGCTGTGAAGTGTTTGAGAAGTTGTCTTTTGGGATCCCTGAAGAAGAGAATCAGCTGCGGCTTTGAGCGTGGCGCCTTGAGGGTCCTCAACTATAGGGCGAGAATAAAACAATGAAGCCACCAACACACTGGAGTGTGCAAGTACCGAAAATAGAAAACATATTAAAAATCGAAATTTGTTCTTCTGAGACATTTTTACCTCACAGGCATTTCTTTAGCTTTACAAAAAGAGGGCCAGGCTCAGCGGCAATAGATGAGATCTAGTGCGTTGGGTGACTCAAAAAAATGACTTATTTGGGCCAAGCTTAGAATGTTTTTCAATTCTAGCTCTACCGTAATTGGTAAACTACTTTGGGTAAACTACCGCAATTGGGCCCCATATTCTTTTGTTTGGTCTAGTTATAGAGCGCAGTTTCTAAAAAAATAATGAACCCAGCAGCTGCTTTGAATTTGAGAGAGTGTATCAAAGTGAAATACCTCTGGAAAAGCACAATATTAACTCAGCAGGCGATTGAGTTCGGCTTGAATAAGTCCGATTGTAAGAGGGGCCAACAATCACGGGGGCATGAATGTATGATTTGAAAATCAAGATATTAATCGTCGATGATATGCTGACAATGAGAAAAATTGTGACAAGAGCTTGTCGAGACATTGGTTTTACAAACATACTGGAGGCATCCGATGGTCAAAAAGCATGGGAACTATTGGGTAGTTCAGAACACAGTGTTGATTTGATTATTTCAGATTGGAATATGCCAAACTGTACTGGCCTAGATTTGCTGAAACGGGTGCGTGGAGACGGCCGTTTCAAAAACCTGCCATTTCTTTTACTAACCTCTGCGTCCGAGGGCAATCAAGTTTCTGATGCGGTTAAAGCAGGTGTTGATGTCTATATGATAAAGCCATTCACTGCAGAAATTCTAAAAGCAAAACTCGAAGAGATTCATTCGACAAAGGCGAAGCGCGCGGCGTAGCTTTCATTAAGAGTAGCAATTGAATTTATTTTACAGCTGAATTTATTAGGGCGCCAAGCCGTTCAAGAATTTCTTTGCCAATACTTCTTGTGGCCGCAATTTCTTGATGAGCGTCAGAAGGAGATAGACTGAGTTTGCCAGCCTGATTTCTTGTTAAGTATTCAAACTGATCTGCATATGACAAAACCTGTGCCTCAAGTGAAATGCGATCCGAAAGACCTCGTGGATATCCCGCGCCAGAGATCTTCTCATGATGCTGCAAAATTGCCCGCTCAACATCAGCAGATAGATTGACCCTCTTTTGCTTCAAATAAAACATGGTTCTTTCAGGATGCCCTTGAAAAATGGCCTTTTCTTCGGCGGACCACTGGCTTTCATCTTTGTTGGCAATGCTATCCGGAATATCAATCATTCCCAGGTCATGAAACATCCCTGCTATGGCGAGGTCTTCGGGACGCGGATGGTTAACTCCTGCAGCGAAGAGGGCGGCAAGTGCTGATACACGTGCAGCGTGGCTATAGGGGTCCGTAAGGTCACCAATTGATGCAACGAGATTGTGGTGCCAGGAATTGGGGGTGCCTTTTGTAATAAAAGTTGAAATAATATTCTGACAATTTTCAAGCATTGCTTTGCCCCCGGCAAAATCTGTCTTGATGGCTTGATCAAAAATTGAATTGAAGAGTCCATGTACATGGGCCTCGAGTCTAGCTTTGCGTTCGGTGACTCCCATTCCAGGATTAGCGGCATTACCCAATCGATTCGCAGAATAACTATAAAACTTGTCTAAATCCTGCTTATCAATAAAAAGGCTTCCGACTTGATGCTTACCTAATTTTTCAAGTCGGTTATTTTCAATTGATTCATTAGATTTTGAAAATGGAATAAATCGATTGTTTAGTGGTAAAAAAACAAAAGTACCAAAATCGAGTTTTTCATTTGCCCCTACGTCCAAAACTTTTATAGGTCGCAAAGATTTTTTTCCAGAAATATTTGCCAAGACATCTTCTTTAATAGTTCGCAGCAGGCGCTCTCGATCTTGCGGTAGGCAAAAGGCATTTGTGAAGCCGTTTTTCAAAAGAACTGAGGGTTCATAGCCGGACAAATCACAAGCAATAAAATATCTGTTAGTATTTGGGCATTGATTTTGTAGTCCTTGGCCAAGTTCGTTTCCTGTTAGTTCTGGGATATTTGAGCTACAAAATATACCAGCAAAGTCGCCATCTCGCCAGTTTTCAAATTGATCGAAAAATTGATCGGCCGCAGAAATCTTCACAAGAGTTCCGCCGCTGACGAAACAAGACTCAATAAATTCTTCGACTTTTTTGCCAAGCCCCAGAGCTAAAATTTGAAAGCCTAAAATTTCAGACATGCCTTCTAATTCTATAGGACTTCAAGCTTTGCACAATTGAAAAAGCTGCATGCCGGATAGAGGTAAAATCGACCTAAACTCTCTAGAAAAAGGTCTAGCCTCCAAAGTTCTCGCAAGGGCACTGAATACAGAGTGGAAAGAGTCCTAAATAGTTTATTTAAAACTCGCCGAGACGTCTGTGATACGCTTATCAAGACCCCCAATGTAATCTTCGGCCAACTGTTTTGAGTTATTAATTTCAAGCCCTGGGCGCGGTGATGAGTTTAGATAAGAAACCACGATTTTTCTCAAGACTTTCTGCTCTGTTTGGTTAAGATTAATTTTATTTCCAATCCCTTGTGATGCAATTTCTCTGACCATAAATCCGCTATTGTCGCCCTTAACAAACTCACTCAAGTCGATTCCGGTCATAATTTGAAGTCTAGTTAAAACAGCTTCAAATGGCTGAAGCTTTGGCCGATTCAAATACTCCATCGCGCGTTGCAAATACTGCCAAGATTTTTCGGACATAAGAGGTAGAATTTCAGAATAAGTTTTCATGCCATGGTCCCTTCTCGCATGTGCCGGAGTAGTAACCGAACTTGCAAGCCCTGCATCGAGTTCAAAACTCCGCTCAAGCATTATTTGATCAATAAGAGTTTGAGCTTTTGCGCCGAATTCAGCCTGATGGGACTTCAATATCTTTAGAAAATTAATGGTTTCTTGAGTGATCAATCGAGCACGTCGAATTATCTTTGCTGGCAGCATCATCGCACCTAAATGAAAAGCCGCCTCGTGGGGAACAAGTATCTGGTGTTCATCAGCATACGGAAAGTGCATCAAATAATCGCCACTCGCAGAGAGAGCTAGCTGAATGCCATCATCGACTGAAATATATCCGGTGCGCACCGGTAAATATGTCATTGGCTCAAGACCGCGAGCCTTTAAAGAAGCATTTATTTCACTGACGAGTCTAGCAAGTTGATCAGCGTCCGGGATAGCAACCTCAAGAACACTATTACTTTTGCCGAATTCGTATATGCCAAAGCCCAGTTGAACTGACAATTTGGCACCAAACAAAAACATCGGCAGTCGCAGGTCACCCTCTGCAGTTAAGCTCTTCTCTAGCGCAAGATGCCGCGATAACCATAAGCCATCTCGATTTTTCTTAAAAATAACTTTTTGATCAGTATGATCAATCCAAGAGACCGTAGATTGGTCTGAGGTTCCGTTATTCTCTTTTAGGTATTTGCTTAATGTTGCAATTTTTTTCGATTCGCTTGCTTGAAAAAATAGACTTCCGCAGGCGTATTGGCTGCTGGCGAAATTTGTCTCAGAATACATTGCAATTGAAGCAAATATAATTCCGGACAGGAGAATTGAAAAAGTTCTTCGGCTGGTTTTCATGGATGGCTAATATAAACCAAGCCAGTGCAAAAAGCCTATGTCAATTTTAGTCAGGGAGTTATTTCAAAGACGAGTGCCAATATTCGGCACTTGCAAAAGCTATTTAAAAAATTTGTCACAAATCATGAGGGATTGAAGTGCGAAGTTTATTTTTTCTTGGCTGGTGCAAGCGGATCAAAATCCGAATCTTCAAAAATTATTCCTGGCGCTGGGTCAAGCCTTCGAATTAACGGCGAAATCTCCGCCGAAAGATCAGAGGCCGCTTCATCGATAGGTTCGCCTGAGTCTGGGTAGGCCCGAGAGCTACACATAACGGATTTAAAGCGAGCCATGTCAGAAGAACCACGCAGGGGCAAAAAAAACTGTCGATTTGCGCCGTCTAGCGAGTCAAAGCTTTCGCTGTCGCCGTTGTTTTGCGAAATCAAATAATAGTTTTCAGCTAGGGTTCTCGGGTCTGATGAAATTTGATCTGAACAAATCAGCCATCCATGCGTCAGTGGATTATTCGCCAGTTCGGGCTTAAATAAATTCGTTCGATCAACAGAATTTTGTAGAAAAAATCGATTGTATTCAAAAGTGAATGGATTAGTGCGTGAAGTAGTTGGCTTATATATAAATACGTTTGGGTTCACTCGCAGCAAGGTGCATTTTTGATATTTATCGATCGGGATATCAAACTGCCACCTTGTCACGCTAAGTGATAATGAGGTTCCTACATCTGTCGTACTATGGCGATTTCGATCGTCTGTCTCCATATGCAATGATCCGTAACTAGCGCCCAAGCCACCCGAAAGAAAGGTTCCACCAGTTAGCCCGCCTGAAATCGAAAGACCACTTTGTGTTCCGTCTAATTCAGTGTGGCCAGTGGTGTAGCCAAAGCCACTCGAGACAGTTAAATTTGAAATAGGAGCCATTGAATGCTTTGCAACTCCAGGTCCGGCCATATGCAGTACTCTGTAAACATTTGACTTTCTTATAAAAGCATTGGGATTATTTTTTATCAGTGCCTGACAGGTGTCGACGAACCGGTCCTGACTATCAAGATGAGAAACTTGGTACCAAAAAGATTTTCTGTCAATGATGCTCTTCCAGGTTTTGTGGCTTAAAATTTTGCAAAACTGCGATGCCCATTTTGCATCAAGTGATTTCATTTCGACTAACTTTTGCAAGCTAGCTTTAGCATCGCCATCGATTTCGAAATCGCGCTTCGCAGTTTCAACTGAACTACTATCTCCCAACCAAAAGGTATCGAGATTTTGCTGTTTACTCCAGTCGGTCCAAGCCTGAGCGTCTTTTTCATTAAAGGCATTTTTCTTGATCATCGCAGATTGGGCGGCTCGGCCGGCGGTGACGATATCTTGAATTAAAGTACTGGATTCAATTTTTGTTTTAAAGCCATTTGAAATAATGTCGGCCAAATGCGGAAAGTCTTCAATTTCTGACTTCAAATAAATCGGCGCCTGTTGGGCAGCCAAGACCACGGTATTTGCAAAATAAACAGGCGACACCAGTTTTGTATTTTGACTAATTAGAAATTCCATACCAGGTGCATTGGGCAGCCATTCTTTAGCTTTATAGCGTTCCATATCGACAGGAAAAAGCTGAGCAATTACCATTTTTCTTACCATGGTGGATTGCAAATCTTTAATATCAACCTCCATCATACCGCTCAGATTTGCGCCTTTAGCCGTCATAATCACATCGGCGTGAGTAACATAGCCATTGTCAGGTCTGGGATCGGCAGTGCGCACGAATGCGAGTCGTAATAAATATTTTCCGGCTGGTAGCGGCTTTGGCGTTGCTACCAATCCTGAGCTCTCATTACTTGGATCGATGATTCCTGAGTCACCCATAGTAAGTTGATAAACGCCGTGTTGTGAAATCTGTAGACTTCGATTCAGAACCTGAGGTTGATATGAAACTCTCTGCATCATAATGGTCTTTAAAAAGATATAATTATCGGCTCTTGGATGCGGATTAGTCGGATCACAAGCTTGCGGAAATTGCCCAATGTCTTGAGCCTCCCTAAGATCAACGCCTTTTTCTTTCCATGGATTAATGAGAATGACTTCAGTCTCATCCATTCCCAAATCTTTGTTCACAATACGTACGGATGTCTTAAGATAATGATGACATTCGTTGCGATCAAACTCTTGGGTGCGTGGCTCCCAATAGAGACAAGCCTCGTGATTTGAAGTTTCCAATCTTGAATGGATAATCTGGCCGTCAGGCCCCTTCATTTCGACTTGAAAGCCTCGATTAGCTAGGCCGATATTGCCAACTGCACTACGTAAGCAGGTCTGTATACTATAGCTTAGAGTTTTTTTCAACTCTGTCTCACGCACGATTTTAAAATCTTTTATATGAAAGTGTTCGGCGAGCACGCCGGCAACTGCCATATGATTATTGTTCAAGGTGCTGGTCCCCACCTGAATAGAACCTTCATTTGCTGGTGTTTCAGAGTTACCACCTAAAAAACTTTTTATTGAAAATATGCCCTTGGTATTTTGATTGGCAACGCTTTCGCTGATCTTAAGCGATGTCGATTGATAGAAGGCACTGAAATTTCCGAGCGGAAAAACTCCCTCAAAGGCATGTAGGCCCTCGGGTGCACCAAGCGGAATCAATTTTACTCCCAAGATTGCCTGACCACTGGTCGGGCCCTGCTTCAATGCAAAATCCACATCAATCATCAGAGTATTATTTGCGATGACTACTTTAGGCACAATTCTTTGAGCCAGAACCACACGCTGAGTTTTTTGATTTCTCACATCTTCTGAAATTAGGCTAATCTCAACCTTGAAGCTACCGTGTAGAATCGGCACCAATACCGGAGTTGAATCAGTTTTGGCAAATAAAATTTGCGGCTTTAGAAAAATTTGATCATGCCAAACATAAGATTGGCCGCTCATTTTTCCATTGGTGACATTGAGCTCGCCATTTTCTACCCAAATATTTCTTACTTTCG
>JAYVXS010000228.1:0-4120 GCA_043784965.1 Bdellovibrionales bacterium | reverse complement strand
GAGAGTTGCTGGCGCCAATATCACCACAAAGTATGAGCATGAACAATTGCATCACTTCTACGCCTTGAGAGCAAGCCTCTCACTAAATTTTGGTCTAGGCTTGACTAAAAAATTTCAGACGGCATGCTTAAGCTTCAATTAACCAAATGCTGCGGACCTAAATATGAAATCGAAAACAGAATATTTCGACGTGCTTTCCCAAGAAGTAAAGGCCTATATAGATGTTGATTGGCTGACGAGTCTTGCAAATATTAGCGCATTACTTAAACAAAACTTAAGCGATACCAATTGGATCGGATTTTATCTATATAAAAATACTGAGCTGGTTCTGGGGCCCTTTCAAGGTTTGCCCGCCTGTACACGAATCAAAATGGGCAGGGGTGTCTGTGGCAAGTCAGCTGAAACCCGAAAAAGTCTTCGGGTACGCGATGTACATGAGTTTAAAGACCATATTGTTTGTGATTCCAACTCGCGTTCTGAGCTTGTGGTCCCGCTGATTTGCCGAGATCGGCTCATTGGAGTGCTCGATCTCGATTCTCCAAGTATTGATCGGTTTGACGGTGCTGATCAGTCAGGAATCGAAATGATTGCTGAAATAATTGCAAGCTGCGTAGACTGGCCTGAGAAATTCTAAGAACGAACCCGCATGATGACTTATACAAAAGCTGCAGCCTAATTTTTTCTTTGGTTTTTATCTGGGTTTTTGGGCCCTAGCCCTTTATTGTAATTGTCCGGTTAAGGATAGGGGTTTAAATAGGGGTTTAAAGGCAGTTTCGGGGCAGCGGCGACAGTTCTCAGTTTTTCAGTTTCGGTCCCAGTTATGGGTGGGGCAGTATGAATAAATTTGCGGCGATATTAGTTGCGCTGACTTCTGGACCTGTCCCTGATATCAGTTTAACTGTCTCAGGGTCCCTGACTCATTTCCTCCACATTTTGCCAACTAAAGAAAGCGCCGAGCTTTTGCGTCGGCGCAGACCCGGGTTTTGAAGCGCTGCTTCAGCAAAATGAAGCAGGTACCTAGACCTAGATTTATTTCTTCTGGGCCTCTACGGTGACTTCAATTTTCACATCATCGCCGAGAATGCTTTCATATGTTTTATCTTTAAGATCCCAAGGCTTGTTCCAAGACATTCCAAAATCTTTTCGTTTCACCGTGGTATCGGCCTTAAAGCTGGCAACAGGTTTGCCGTCCATGCCGGGGCCTTCACCTAAAAACTCGACTGCGAAGGTAACCGGCTTCGTAACTCCCCGCATGGTCAGGTCTCCGGTGACATCCATCTTTTTAGCGCCAGTTGACTTAACACTCTTGCTTTTAAAAGTGATATCCGGATTTTTGGTAGCATCGAAAAAATCGCCAGAAACTAAATGCTCATCGCGTTTTGCATTTTTTGTATCAATACTCTTGGTGACAATCTTAAATTCGACCTTAGAATCTTCCATTTTTTTTGCATCAAAGTTAAAACTGCCGCTAAAATCTTTGAAACCGCCCTTTACCGGAGTAAACAAATGCCTAATTTCAAAGCCTACACCTGAGTGAACAGGATCTACTTTAAATGTTTCTGCTTGGCTTAGATTTGCAAATGTAAGAATTGAGATAAGACCGAAAAGTACTTTCACTAAATGCCTCCGTTGTTTAATTAATTCGTGCAGATAAACAGAAAAATTTCGATTTAACTGCAACTATTAATCAACCTCTGGTGGAAGCTTAAGGCAAGAATAAAATTACTTTAACTCTTTATGCAGAGTGTGCTTACGCATTGAAGGATTGTATTTCATCTTTTCAAGTCGCTCGGGATGAGTTTGAGAGTTTTTTGTCGTAGTATAGCGAGAAGGAGATTTACTTTCTTTTCTTGCTTCTGTGCACTCTAGCGTGATGACTCGAATTTTACCCTTTTTCGCCATATCAGAATCCTTTGTGGTCTAAGTTAGGCGGATAAGTAATCAAAGTTTACATCATAAGTCAAATTTCAATTTTGCGGAGAAGTCTTGGCCCGTGCTTTGCTATTTAGGAATACTGGGATGTATCTAGAGGATACTCCTGCTAAAGAGAGCCTTTAAGCCCCTATTAGCTGCTGTAAATGGGCTAAATGCCGAGGATTTTGACACTTTGCATGAGCCGGGAAACCGCGAACTAGAGAGACTTATAGAGATGCAGTCGATTGAGCGAAATTTTAAAATATTTATCTTTATGGTGGTGTGGCTTCCGCTAACTGCATGGTCATCACCTGATTTCGGCCCGTCGGAGAGGGTCGTTTGTAAAACCGATGATTTTGCTCATGGACAAAGAGGCCAAATTTCAAATTCGGGATTAACGAGTCAAGTGACCGACAGACTAAGCTTGAGAATCATTCCGGTACCTCTATCTAAGAAAAACCGAGCCGCAAAGCTCCATTTGAGTAAGAATTTGAGTAAGAATTTGAGTAAGAATCCAAATTCAGTTAGTGCGAAGCAAGTCAAAAGAGTTTTAAAAACCAAGAGAGCCGTAGCCAACCCTGAAGATACGTTGAATCTTGAAAGCGAATTGGCAGCAACACCCTTGCATAAATGGTCTCGCCGCGAAAAGGGCGGTAATTATACCGTGAGCTCCCTATATGGATTTACCAAGGTAACAGCGCAAAATGAAGCTGGGCTATTCAATGATGAGTATGCTGCGGGTGCCTTTGTTGATGTGAAGCCAAACTATGCTTATTATCTAAGACTTAATTGGTCTGCTAGGTCGCTCAATTATGATCTCCTCACGCCCCATTTGGTCGAAGGGGAATTGACTTCTGCGGCGCAAATCAAAGGCAAACCACCTCTTAAAATCAAATTTCGTTGCTTTGCTCGTGGTATTTAGCCAATAATTCGTCCCATGAATTCAAAAAAAGTTTTAATTACGGGCTGCTCAAGTGGTTTTGGCCGTCTTCTAGTGAATGCGTTCTTGGAGAAAGGCTGGAAAGTTCTGGCGACGATGAGAAACGCGGACTCCCGGAGAAGTCTTTTTCAGGATGAGCTTGAAAAATTTGGCGATAAATTAGCAATTTTCAATTTAGATGTGACTTCCGAGCGTGATCTTGAAGATATGGTTTTGCATATTCAAAAATTTGAAAACGCTAAGCTTGATTGTCTGATCAACAATGCCGGTTATGGAGTATTTTCTTCACTCGAAGACGCTAGCCGCACACAAATTCAAAAGCAAATTGATATCAATGTAACTGGGCTCATTTTAACGACAAGAGCATTCCTTCCATTTTTACGAAATTCAAAAGGTTATATCCTAAACTTTTCTTCTGTCCTTGGCTTCACTGTCTTGCCCCTGACGTCACTCTATTGCAGTAGTAAATATGCGGTCGAAGGATTTACCGAGTCTTTATATTACGAGCTCTTTCCCCATGGAGTGCGGGTGAGTATTGTAGAGCCGGGTGCTTTTTCGACGGACTTTAAAGCCAACGTGGTTTACGGCGAAAAAAGCCAACGTACCGATTCTCCATATTTTCAACAATCGCAAAATTATAAAAAATACACTCAAGATTTTTTTAGTAAATCTGGCAATCCGCGAGTCGTAGTTGAGGCTATAGTCAGGGCAGTGGCTTGCAAAAGGCCACCACTGCGGATTCGCTGTGGAAAAGATGCGGCTTTGGTTTACTTGGCAAAAAGTTTAGCTCCAGCCCCATTATATCGGAGTCTCAATCGAGCCTTTTTTGCAATGACTATTAACAAAAAGTCTTAAAAAGTAGTTTTAAAAATAAAAGTCGAAAGTTTAACCCAATTAAGTTTAACCCAATTAACAGTATGACTGTCTAATTATTATGAGGGATCCGGAAGGATTCGAGCCCCTCAGGCTAGTCTCTCTAGCCCTCTTTTTTGGAGTTGCATGGAGGCAATATGTCAGATCTTCAGATTATCGCGGGTTTCACGTTTTTTTATGTAACGGCCGGGCTCGGAATCAACCTCTGGATGATGTCCCGGCCCACAAAAGTGCGCAATAAATAGATCGAGTCCGTAACCGGTTCAATTGACTAGGGGCCGACTGTAATTCGATTCTAGCCCGGATATTTCATCAGTTTCGTCGTGAAATCGCTGATTCGCAGACTGGCCTGGCGCTTGAGAGACCTTTGAGTGAGGCAACCTCAAAGCAGGT
>JAYVXS010000227.1:0-34598 GCA_043784965.1 Bdellovibrionales bacterium | reverse complement strand
GACTGTCGCCGAAGATGTAAATATTTCTGAGTTGTTAAATGCTGTTCGTGGGCATTTGAAGGCAAGCTTTGGTGATGTGGTTTTTGTCTTAACAGGTGATCATGGCGTTGCACCAAGTGTAGCCTATTTGAAAAATGCAAAAATCGAAGCGGATTATTTTAGTTATAAAAAGATACGTGAAGAACTAAACACAAAAATGACGGCAAAATTCGGAAGCGTAGAAAGTAGCCTGGATAGCAATTGGATCTTGGATGTTCGTTCGCTCAATTTTTATTTCAATATGAAGGCGGCAGCTGCAAAAAAAATAAGTGCGCGTGAAGTTGAAGATTTTGCGAAGAGCGAATTGTTGAAGGTTCCAGGTATTGCATTTGCATTTTCGAAATCTGATTTTTTTGCCAAGACTCTGCCTCCTGGTCAACATGAGCGTCAGATATTGAAAACCTACACACCTGGCTTGAATGGCGATGTCGTACTAATTCCAAAGTCGTTTTATATTGACGAAGGACACAGCTCGACTCATATGACTGGGTATAATTATGATCGCACCGTGCCCCTTTTGATTTTATCGCGCAAAATGAAACCCGGGGTTTATCCAGGTTCCGCGGACATCATAGATCTTGCTCCTACGCTCTCATTCTTACTGGGTATTATGCCGCCCTCCATGAGCGAGGGCAGAGTATTGAGCGAAGCTTTTTAGAGGTGCCTGCACTTTTTAATTGTTTTTTTCTCAGTTATTTTAACGCCAGTTTGGATTTATACAAATTTTGCATTGCCAGACATTTTTATTGCGATCCAGTTTTTATCTTTGTTCAATTTTCTAGTTGCAAATCAAGAACGAAAATGGCGATGGTTCTACGTTGTATCATATGTCTTTTCAAGTATGGCGCACTACTCAAACCTGATCATTTGTCTCATGATTCTAATTATGTCGTTACTTGCGGTGTTCATTAAGAAAGCTAAAAAAAAGCTTGTTCTATTGTTTCTCATGCCAATATTGATTTTGCCACTATTTCATTTTGTCGGATGGAGGCAACTTACGGCTACCAACTCAGCTTATTTCTTTCTATTTTCAAGGCTCACCGCGCTCAAGATTAGCCAAAAATAGCTCAATGAAAAGTGTAAAACTGAAAATCTTAAACTGTGTACGGTGATCCATGAGGGTTTTGAACCTTGGGATTGGTCCTCGCAAGGTACCATAGTTCGAATGGGAGGCCTCAATATACTACAAGATGAGCTCCGTAGCGCTTGTCTTGATATCTTGAAAGATCCAGCTTTAATGATTGAGTTTATAGAAAAGACCACTTGGAATGTAACTAAGCAATTTATTGCTTATTCAATACCGCCAGATAATGCGACAGAAGATCAATATGTCAATATGGGTTTGAGTTCATATAATCTCTTTGAGTTCTCTCTCTTTTCGAGACAGCAATTAAAGCGCATGGACAGAAATACTATTTCTCTATTTACACAACTATTGTCACATATATATATTTATTCGCTTGTGGCTTCGCTCCTGTTATTTTGTTTTCTTTTTAACAAAACTACTACACGGCAGCGAAAATTTTTTCTACTTCTTCTTGGATTTCTTATCCTCAATGCAATTATTTGTGGTGCCCTCACAGAACCTGCCGACCGATATCAGGGACGTCTTTTACTACTTTTTCCTATCTTCACGGCCTATCTTCTCTTTGATCGACTGCAGCAGCTCTATAATATGCGGATAAGATCCTGAGTAGAGCGACGACAGGCTCCACCTAAGTCTTAGGACTATGTTTTAGTCCGTGGACCATCGGCTCGTCGAGCCTATTTTTTAAAAAATGCTAGACCTTAGCCTTGAAAAATCCAGACGAATGGATTGAAAAACAAAACTTTGGTCCAGTTCACATCTGACTATAGTCCAGTTCTGCTGGACGAGACTAAAGCCTTTACAGACCTGGCCGAAAGGTTGTTTGTGACCAGCAATACAGACTTTGAATCTTAGACTGGAGAGCCAAAAGAGTGTGACTGCTCGATTGTAACTCGATGAAAGTCTAGGACGAAAAGAAAGAACGGCGACTCACCAAACGTGTTCAACCAAAAGGTGCCAACCAACCAAAAAATGGAAGGCACTCTCTCTTTCTGGTTTTGTAGGTAAAGCTAGGAATAGGGCGAGATAGGATTTTTCGCAAAACAATTAGAGGAGTTCCAAATGGGACTAAGAGTAAGTACGAATATAGCATCTATCAACGCACAACGCGCACTTGCCGGAAGTCAGCGTGAAATTCAAAAGAGTTTTGCCCAACTTTCTTCAGGAAGTCGGATTACCAAATCTGCCGACGATGCTGCGGGACTTTCAATCAGTGAAAACATGAAATCGCATATTCGCGGTTATATGCAAGCACAACGAAACTCGAATGACGGTGTTTCGATGGTGCAAGTTGCAGAGGGCGGATTGAATGAGATATCTAACATTATGACTCGACTTCGTGAGTTGGGTGTTCAAGCTGCTTCAGATACTGTTGGTGAAACTGAAAGAGGTTTCGTCAACAAAGAGGTTCAGCAATTAAAGACAGAAGCCGATCGTATTGCCAAAACCACTCGTTTTGGTAAAACTCAACTTCTCGACGGTACTGGCGGAGAGTTTTCATTCCAAATCGATCTTAATAATGATGATTTTAAAGATAGAATTAAATTCAACGCATCAGAGGCCGATGCTTCAGCATCAAATCTTGGTATTGATGGTCTTGATTTTTCAGACAAAGAAAATGCACGAAATGCCCTCGAGACTCTAGATGTCGCACAAGTTCAAGTGAACGGCTATCGCGCTAACTTGGGAGCATTACAGAATCGATTGAATTCAACATCTGATAACTTAGGTGTTGCGATGGAGAATTTATCAGCTGCAAACTCTCGTATTCGAGATACTGATATCGCATCTTCAAGTGCTGAGTTGACTAAGAATAATATCTTAATGAGTGCTACAACTTCGGTAATTGCACAGGCAAATCAACAGCCGCAACTGGCTCTTAAATTATTGGCTTAATCGGTAAGCTTAGTTTTAAATTTTAGATTAAAATTTAGGTTTTAAAAATAAATTGCAGGTACTTAATTAGTGCCTGCGAGGGAGAGAGTGTCCTCTAAGCTTTTTCTCTTGTACCACCTACCCAGAGAGCATTCGCTCTCTGGTGGGTACTTCTAAGGTCGAGCAGATGGAACGAGTCGAACAGCTAGAATTCATAGGTTAAGTTAATTTTTTATAAGATTCACCCGATGGGTAAATGTATGGATATTAAATCTGTGTTAAGAAGTTCATGGCCTTTCAATGTGCAAGCGGCACCAAAGGTGGATAAGCGTGCGGTTACCGCCGAAGCCGGCGATCGCGATGGCAATGGACAATCCCAAAAGGAAGAAGAAAAAACTAAGCGCAACTTAAGTCCAGACGAAATGAAAGAGGCAATTGCCTATCTTGAGGGCTTAGATGGCGTAAAGTTGAATAATCTCAAGGTGAAACTGGTGGTCGCCGATGGAGTTAGTGTCGTCTATATTGAGGACCAGTCGGGCAAAGTTGTTCGCAGAATTCCTGCGGCTGAACTAAGTCTTCTTACCAAAAATCGTCAGAAGAAATCTGGACACCTTCTCAACAAGGCTATGTAGCCTCGGTTCGTCTAGTTCAAAACTATACTCTAATCGATCTGCTAAATTTTGACACTAGCCAAAGGCTCAAGGCCATTTTATTGGCTCACATCTTTCAATATTTCTCTGCGAGAATAGTAATAAGAGCAAATCACCTAATGTCAGGAGGACTCTGGTGCCTGCGATTACCTTTGGCGGAATTAATACTGGATTGCCTGCAAACTTGGTTGATCAATTGATCACGGCCGAAAAGATGCCTATTAATAATATGCGAGCACAAAAAGCTAAGTCTGAGAATCGCATGAAATTAGTCACGGACATTGAATCGAAAATTAGTGACATTCAGGGCAAAATTGGCGAGTTGGCGAATTCAAAAGGATTTACCGACATCAAACTAAACTCGAGTGATCCAAATGTAATTAACGGCACTATCGATCCTTCCTTAGCGCCTAATGGTTCATGGACTGTTGAGGTACTTAAGCTTGCCGAAAAAGCAGCCGCGATTACCAATGGATTTCCAGATAAAGATTCAACTCAGTTGGGGGTTGGATATTTTCGCTTCAAAGCTCCGGATGGTGATAAAAGTGTTTATATAAATGCGGCTAACAATACTCTTGAAGGAGCTGCAAAAGCGATAAACAATGCACGACTAGGCGTTCGCGCCGCCATAATCAACGATCGCAAGGACACAGATAATCCTTTTAAACTTGTGATATCTGCCGAAGGGGTAGGGGCAGAAAAAGGTATCGAATATCCCACACTCTACTTTCTCGATGGTGATCAGGATTTGTATTTTGAATCAAAAAAAGAGGCGCTAAATGGAAGTGTCAAGGTTGATGGCTTTGACTTTGAAATTGCCGATAACAATCTCAAGGATTTAATTCCAGGAATAAATTTAGAACTAAAAAAGGCTTCACCCGGTAATCCAGTGACGCTTTCTGTGAAAGAGGACCATGAAATAATCGCAGGCAAAGTAAAAGGCTTTGTTGATGCAATGAATGCGGTCTTGTCCTTTGTTCAAGCGCAAAATAAACTCGATAAATCAACTGACACATCGCAAACTCTTGGCGGAGATGGTCTATTACGAACTGTTGAGAGTCGCTTACGTCAGCTCATTCAAAACCCGCAATATGGGGTGAAGAGTCCAATCAAGACATTAAGTGAGATTGGCATTCAATTTACTAGGGCTGGTATATTGGAGCTTGATCAAAAGAAATTCGAAACCACATTGGGCGGAAATCCTGATGGAGTTCATAGTTTTTTAGTAGGAGATGGTTTTAATACAGGGTTCGTGCCTTCACTTAAGCGAGAGATCGGAAACCTTTTAAACTCGGCCTTTGGGCCAATCGCGAATCGAAAAAAAGGTTTGCGAGATAAGATTAACGACTTTGATCAGAGAATTGAACAAAAAGAGAAGCAATTGACCAAAAAAGAAGAACAACTGCGCGGAAAATTTTCGCGGCTTGAAGAAACCATGTCACGACTTAAGGCCCAGGGGGCTCAAGTTGCGGCAATGGGTGGCGGTGGATTTGCGGGAGCACAACTAAATCAGGGCTAGAAATAGGTAAAAGAGAATTTAGTGGTTAAATGAAGAGTGGATTGTTCCGAAATGACTATAGGTGTTTGGTGGAGGCTTCTTAAGATATGAAAAATGCGTCACAAAAATATAAAGCGACATCAGTGCTAAGTGCGAGTCGTGAAAAGCTTTTGCTCATGATGTACGAGGGCGCAATTCGTTTTGTTAAAAAAGCGATCACCGCCATTGAACAAAAGCAAATCGCTGACAAAGGTACCAACATTGGCCGTGCCTATGATGTGATTATGGAGCTCAACAATACCCTTGATCATAAGGTTGGTGGGGAGATTTCAAAGAATCTTGAGCAGCTTTATATGTATATGACTGAGCAGCTTACAAAAGCAAATATTAGTAATAGTGTCGAGAATCTTAAGAACGTGCTTAAAATTCTCGAAACACTTTACGATGGTTGGAAGACTGCGGTCGAGCAGCTTAAAAAGCAAGAACAAGCAAAATCAAATTTAGAAAAATTAGGCACTGATAAATCGAGATAATTTAACAGCCATTGGAGGGCGCATGCAAAGAATCATAAAGTTACTAAAAGAAAAAAATAATTATTTCGAACGCTTCTATGAGATAAATGAATCCGAGATGACCAACTTTGCAAATCGCAACTTTGATGGTCTGGAGAGCTTTTACCAAACGCGCGATTCGTTACTTGAATTGATTCGAGATATTGATGATCGAATCGACGCAGAAAATCGAGGTCCAAATATCGAATGTGAATTTACCCAAAGTAGCAAAGTTGAGATTGAGCTTTTACTTAAAGAAAAGTCTCAGTGGGTAAAAGCGATCTTGGCACAAGACCTTCATATTCTCTCATCTGTCGAAAAAGAAAAGTCCAGTATCATTACTGAGCTTAGAAGCACAAAGCGCGCAAAGAAAGTGGTTGGTGCTTATCACAGTGGTACTCAGCAAACCCAGCTTGACGAAGAAGCCTAAGGAGCCATCTAACCACCCCTTGGCCCTGGATAAAAACACTATCATTTCAAGTTCATTTTTCAGTCAATGATTTGACGTGCCGATATGTGTAAGGTCAAATCTCTGGCGAAATTATTTATCAAAAGCATTCAGCCGCCTTTCTAGGAGTGGCATCTCACTTGCTCTTACTAACTGCATAGATCCAATTAGGCGACACGAATATGGTGTCTAGCTTGGGTCTGGGTAATTGTTTTTATGTTGGTTTATAGCCAGACAAAGAGAGGGCAGAATGTCAGAACTCATTTCACAATCGCCGGAGCACTTTTCAAATGTTTTATCCATCCCAGTGGCGCAAGACCCATTTGAGGATATCAAAAACAAGAGCCGTGAACGAATCAAAGAATCAGATGCGACACTTATGGAGAACGCCAGAACGCTAATGATACACAAAGAGTATCAGCTGGCAGTTTCACTTCTAAGGAGCGTATTATCTCGTTCGCCGTATTTTGCTCCTGCAATTCGCCGGATTGGCGTCTGCCATCGCGAACTCGGGAGACTGGATCACGCACTCAAATGCTTTCAAATTCTCGTGAAAACGGAACCTCGCTGCGAGAACTTTATTCTATTGGCCGACGCTTTCTATATTATGGAACGTGATCAAGAAGCCATGAGATACTATCAGACAGCCTTAATGGACGTAAATATTCCGGTGGCTGAACTCTTTAATGTCTATAAAAATCTAGGTAATATATTTGTCCGCAGTCGGGATTTTGAAACCGCTGAAGAATACTACAACAAGGCATTCTCGATTGATCCCCGATCCGACCTATTGCTGGTAAACTACGGGACGCTTGAAATCCAAAGAGAAAATTTAGAAAAGGCACTCGGCTATTTTCGCGAGGCTATTCAAATGAATAGTGAAAATGACAAGGCTTGGGTGGGACTCTCGTTAGTTCATCGTCATATGGGAGACTTCGAGCTTTCACACGCAAATATTGAAAGAGCATTAGATATAAACTCAAAAAATCGAACAGCACTCAGACTCCTGATTGAATGGGGCGTTTGCGACTTTAAGTACGGTCAAGTCATTGAGCGTTTACAAGAGTATTTGAGCCTTGAAAATGAGGATACGGAAATGAGTTTTACATTGGCAAAAATATTTGCTCATTTAAATCGTCTTGACGACGCGCAAATTGAAATGCAAAGAGTCTTGGCGCTTGACTCTGAAATCCCAGGCGCTCGGCAATTGGCGAAGGCTATTCGAGAAGCCAAGATTTTAGAGGCGCGGCGACCATGATTGAATTTGAAAAATCCAGATCAGGCATGCCAATTTTTAAAAGTGAAGGCCGACTATTTAACTCTTCATATGATCCAGTGAGCGAGGCTCAGCGCTGGCTAGCGCTTATCTGTAGAAAAGCAATGGATTTCGAAAATGTAATTTTACTTGGCGTTGGCAGTATTTACCATTGTCTGGCATTTCACAAAATGAATCCAAGTAAGAAAATTCTGATTTTGGAGGTTGATCCTGAATTGATAAAAATGAGTCTTGAGATTTTTTCGGAGCTCAAGCAAATTCAAATATGTCAAATTTCAAAGTCAGATGATCTGCTAGTCAACGATGAAGTAGCAAGTATATCAGATGGTATATTTTGTACTCTTCGGCTGCCGAGTACTCATATCTCAAACAAGCAGATATTTGATGAAATTGAAACTGTGTTAACCGGACGATCGAGCTATGAGTTTGCAAGGATTTGTGAGTGGCGGCCGCAGCTAAGAAATCAAATTGATTTTAGCAGGCTGTATTCGTCAGATTTAATTTCAGTTAAAGAAATTGCTGGGGCTTTTAAGCAAAATGAGCGCCGGCTTACGCAGGAACGTCGTATACTATATATTTTAGAAGAGTTGGTCAGATGAAGATTCTGATTGTCCAACTTTTGCGCCTAGGTGATGTGATCATGTCGAGCCCGGTAATTCAGGGACTAAGAGATCAATATCCTAATGCCGAAATAGATCTGTTAATCAATAAACAATTCGCGGGCGTCTTAAATCTTCTGCCTAAGGTTGATCAACATTTTACTTTTGAGCGTAATTTAATTCAATCGTCATTAGGTGAGCAACAGAGATTCGTGCTTGAAGGCTTTGATCGAACCGCAAAACTGCTTCAGAGTTTGCAGGAGCGTGGTTACGACCAGATCATAAATCTAACTCATAATAAGTTGAGCGGCTATCTCGTTGGGGCGATTGACTGTAGATCGCGAGTAGGGCTTTGGGTTGATAATGAAAATCGTATGAATATCGAATCATTGTGGTTTGATCATCTCAATCAGGATCATTTAGGAGAAGACTCCGAACGTTTTCATTTTGTCGATATCTATAAGGCTTCGGTTCAGATAGATCGCCCTCGACTTGGTATTTCATTATTTGAGAGCGCTGCGGGTCGAAAAATCGCGTTTGAATATCTTAAATCAAAAACTACATCCGGCCCACACATTGTGATTCAGGCGCTTACTAGCGATTCAAAGAAAAATTGGGGGATCGAGCAATTTACGTCATGTATTCAAATGATTCAAGAATCACTTGTGGAGTCCCACTTTACAATTCTCGGTTCAGCGTCCGAAGAAAAGGAACTGAGAGCTGGATTTTCAGGTTTTTCATTTTGCACAGTGCTAATTTGCGATTTGGATACGGCCTACTCGGTCATCTTAAACGCCGATCTGATAGTTACCGGCGATACTAGTATTAAGCACTTAGCCGCCGCTACGAAAATACCGATTGTAGAACTCAGTATTGGTAGTAGTGAATTTAATCGAACGGGTAGCTACTCAGAGAATGCGATCATTGTTCAGTCGGCAGAGGAGTGTTCGCCCTGCAGGCATAGCGTTTCTTGTCATCGGACAGCACATTTTTGTGGATCACGTGTTTCGCCAGAATTAATTAGTATTTTGGCAATTGATATAATTCGCAATCAGGCGCTGCACTTGAAAACAATTGCCATAGAATTTGCCGACGAGGCCAAAATTTTTCGTGTTGATATACGAACTACGGGAACTTGGATGGCATTTGATATTGCCGAAGAAGCTAAAGAGCAGCAATTTGCCAAACTGTTTCACAAATTCGCGACGAAGCTCTATATTCAACATCGATCTAAGGAAAAGGATGTTTTTGAAGTATTTGGAAGTGAGGCCGATCGCCTTGCGACACTTTTAAAGTCCACTTCAAATGGTTTTACGAGTCTTGATTGTAAAAAATTTTTGAATGATTTTGAAGAGAAGTTCTTTTTAATGAATCAGAACATTTTGCTGATTGAAAATCATTTCTATCAACACCATTTTTCTGCTCGAAACTCAGAAAAATCTGGCGAAGCATTAGCCGCACTCGCCGCTCTTAAGGAGAGTGCGCGGCCTTTTACCAAAAATCGAGATAGCGCAGTTCCACCAGCAGTCTTGGTAAACGATCAAATGCCGTCTTTCGTGAGATTGCGTAAAGTTCAATTGGTCATACAAGAAATGAAGTTGATGGCTGATATCGAATTGAAACTAATTCGTAGCGTGCAATGTACTTTGCAAAATACGCGGGAGGTTTAACTTGGCGGCTCAAGAGGATATTAGAAAATACCTAGAACCTGTTATGTTTTGGATCAATCGGCAATTGGCCGATAAAAAAAAGACCGCCGAAGAGAAGAAGAAATTGACGCTCTTTGGTGAATTTATAAAGGAGCAATTACCGAATGAAAATTCTCGTTATACAGCTCGCTAGGCTTGGTGACATTTATCAAACTTGGCCGGTGATTCGGGCACTAAAGCGCTTACATGGCGAAGGTGTGCTCATTGATCTCTTAACGAGAGAGCGCTTTGCAGGAGCGACGTTGGGTCTGAGCGAAGTGAACCAAGTCTATTCGTTAGATTCAAAAGCGATATTGTCGCCGGTAATATGTGACGAACCGAGAGTTCAAGAGGCTGTAGACCAAATTAGCTCATTCGCCTTAAGTTTAAGAAATAATAATTATAACCGAATTATCAATTTAAGTTTTTCTTCGTTTTCTAGCTATTTAACTGAGGCGATTTGTTCGGCCCAGACCAGGGTCAATGGATACTCCAGATTTGTCGATGGATTTTTAAATATTCCAGATGAAGTGAGCAGCTACTTTTTTGCGCAAGTCGGGGTGGGCCTGAGCAATCGTGTTCATGTAACTGACCTGTTTGCGCAAACTGCCGAGGTAGAATTGATTGAGCGTGATTATTGCAAGTCGACAATAAGTATTAGAAAAAAGCAGATTATTATTCATATGGGTGCAAGTTCTGAATTCAAGAGGCTGTCATTTGCAAAATGGCAAAGTCTGTTGGCCGCTCTACTGGCTGATTATTCAGGTACGATTCAGTTGATTGGCTCAGCAGAAGAAGCTGAATTGGGATTGCAAATCAGCTTAGGTCTACCTTCAAGTCGGATAATCAATCGCATTGGCAAGACCAGCCTCGAAGAGTCAATGAGTCTCATTGCAGAAAGTGAGCTCCTAGTTGGGGGAGATAGCGCACCCATACATATGGCGGCGCTCACGCAAACCGCGGTTCTTAATTTGAGCTTTGAAAGCGTCAATTTTTGGGAGACTGGGCCAAAATCCAAACGTAGTCTAGTATTGAAAATGAAATCCGAAAGTGAACTAACCGCGGATCTTTTTATCCCAGCTGTTGATGCCATTCTCTTTGATGAGGCGCCTCCGTGCAATACCATTTCACTCGATTCCAATACTGGGAGCTATGTCAGTTCGCAGATTGAAAGTCCGACATTTGGCTGGGAACTCAATATGGCCATTTATATGAATGGTGAGTTGCCCTATGTGAGTGATTTTATTTTACGGCAAGCATTACTACGTTTACATGAGGCCAATCAGTTGGCTCTTGAGCAAATAGATATTTTGAAAGCCGATGCTAAGAATAAAATCGCGCTGGAGTGTTTTGAACAATGTGATCAAATCTTCTCTGTCATTGAAAAACTCTCTCCCGAAATTGGCGTCTTGATTCGCTGGATACGGGTAGAGAAACTTCGAATTCCACCCGGGAACTATTCAGATGTATTAAATCGTTTTTATGAAGTTCACACAGCTCTTGATAAATTATTGAATGTCTATCCACTTAAAAATTGGAATCAATTAAAAAATGGAGTCTTAAATGATAAAAACATATTGGACGAAGCCTGAGATCCATGAGAAATTCGCTGCCTGTGAAACTCTAGCTGATGTTATTAAGAGCATCGAGGCTGAATTCATCAGTCATGGCGAGGTAGTTTGTGAGATTCGAGTGAATGGACTTGTGCTAAAAGAAGAAGATGAGAAGAAATTCGCTGAATCAAAGCTGGGCGAAATAAACGAGCTAATGGTTCAAACGAATGCACCTAAGATTTTAATCGCACAAGCCCTTGAATCCGCGCTTGATTATCTGCCGAAAGCGCAAGCGGCTTGTTTAGATTGCGCAGATCTCTATCGTACCGGGAAGGTCGCTGAGGCTCAGCAATTTTTTCAGGACGTCGTAGAAGGATGCTTTTGGCTTCTTGATACGGTTGTGCATATGCGAGGGGCCCATGAAAACCTTGCTGTAAAGAACTCAGTTTCTGCTGACTGGCTGATGCTTGAGAAAAAGTTTGTCGCCGACCTAAAAGAACTTCTGACTTCGTCTGAAAAACAGGATCTTATTTTAATTGCTGATCTGTTGGAGTATGAAATGAGTAATAATTTACAGGCGATGATTCCTATTTTGCGCTCTTATCAAGACCAAGGTCAGACAAAGTAGGGAGAGCAGTTGAAAAATTGTTACAATTTCATTTGGCCTTTTAAATCCCTCCTACGATAGTCGGACTTTGGTCTGCGCGTTTGGATTGCTTCTCTGGCGGGGATTCGTTCTGCCGGCCTGAATCGACACAAAATCCACCAGGCAAGAACTTTGGCCCTCTTTTTTCGAATCCGGCTAAGTTAGCAAGCTTCTTGTCAGGGGACCAGGATATCCGGGCTTGTTATATTTCATACGCTTCGAGACAATTATCAATGAGGGCAATGGTAAGTCGACAGCGTGCACTTGAATTCAGTGTTGTTTTGAGCCTACCGGACTGAGCATGGACGAAGCATCTTGGAGCACAGCATGGAAGTGTCAGTGAAAATAAATAAAAACCAGAAAACTCAAAATCGAGTGCTTTGGTTATCGCATACAAAAAAAATAGCTCCTGCCTTCGGGACTGATTATTTAGTTGATCTATTTTTGACTTCTGAACACATAAATGACGCTCTTGCCAGCGAGTACTATTCCATTGTGGTGGTTGAATATTTGGCAAATTCAACTGAGTGTCTTGAGGTTTTATCGATTGCAAAAAAAGTCTCTCCGCAAACAACACGCTTGTTGATTGGTGCAAAGATTGAAGCCGATCTTATGGTGGCTTCAGTTAATGCAGGCGGAGTGTTCGCCACCGTTCTCGAACCAATCTCAGATCAAGCATTCTTGGTAATTCTCGATTCAGCAGCTGATCAATACCGAAATTCACTTGATCGAAAGAAATTATTAGAAGAAATTCGAATTCAAAATCGTAAACTAGAAAATTTGAATATAAATTTAGAAAATATGGTCCTTGAGCGCACCAATCATTTGGAGTCTGCCAACCGAGAGGCCGAAATCAAATTGGCTCATATGAGAGATCTCACGCATCTTGTCCAGGAGCTTTCTCACTTAAGGGCAATTGATGAACTGTTGCATCTTATTCACAAGGAGCTGAAGCAGTTTCACGAGTTACGCCCGCCAATTTTGAACTATGTAAGTCTGGACTCAATTGCCAAAATGGTATCAATTCAAGGCAAACAAATATTCGAGAAGTCGGTTCGCAAGCTTTGGCCCAGCCGAGACGAAATTCGCATCAATGATCGCGAGGATCAAAAGTATCTAGCCAACGAAGTTGGTCGACCTTTGGGCAAAATACTGGCATTACCGCTCAGTCAAAAACTAAATCGAAAGTCAAAAGACGATCCGCTTCCGCATTTGTATTTCGAGCATAATTTCTCTGACGCTGAAGTTGATAAATTTTTAGAGGCCACTAAGGATTGGTTGCAGCCGATTGGCATTGCGCTTGATCGCATTATCCTTGAAAAGCATCTGAAGTCGACCTCGCAGCAATGGGAAAGTACTTTTGACGGAATTCAGGATCCGATCGCAATCATTGAGTCGCATTACGATATAGTTCGAGCCAATCGACATTTTAATTTGAGAAATTTTGAGAAGAAATGTCACCAAAGCTTTCAAAATTCAAATGAGAAATGCGAAGGCTGCCCAGTTGACCAAGCCTTGGCTTCAAACAAATCAAAGCGTGGTATTGTGAAAAGAGATAATAAAGTATTTGAGGTTCACTCCTATCCGATACGTCTTGAAAATGAAACGACGAGCGCGGCAGTGATCAATCACTATGTTGATGTAACGCTAACTAGGGAGTTACAGAGCCGAGTCGTGCAGACTGAAAAGATGGCGGCGATCGGTTTTCTCGCTGGCAATATTGCCCATGAGTTAAATAATCCGCTGACCGGCATTCGCTCGCTCTCGCAAATACTAATAAGCGAAATTAACAATAACATTCAGCTTCGAGATGATCTTGTAGAAGTTGAAAGGGCATCTGAGCGCTCACAAAAAATCATTGAAAATTTGCTACAGTTCGCCTCAGGAGCAACCCAAAGTCGTAAGGTGCTTGTGTCGTTAAATGAAATAATTCGAAAAACTTTACCAATGCTGAAAACCTCATTTCGTGAACACCATACAGAAATCGTTTTTGAACCAACCGAGGCACTAGTATTAGTGGAGCCACAATTGATTCAGCAAGTTGTTTTTAACCTAGTCAACAACGCCTGTCAGGCTATGGTGAACCAGGGTACCCTTCGGATCGAATCAAAAACAGAAGTAGTCGACGGTCATCTTTGTTGTATATTGGATGTCGAGGATACTGGCGATGGCATTCCGGAAAATATAAGAGAAAGTATTTTTGAGCCGTTCTTCACGACAAAAAAAGAGGGGCAGGGGACTGGACTGGGCCTAAGTATGAGTCGCAATATCGTGCGAAAGTTTAGTGGAGACATTCAAGTCCAGAGCGAAATAGGCATTGGTTCGAGATTTAGAGTGATTTTACCTAGAGTCGAGGCGAAATGAAAATTCTCATTGTGGACGATGAAGCACTCGTGAGAAGATCATTATGTAGGGCTTTTCAGTCGCGAGGTCATGAAATTTTTGAGGCTGAAGATGGCGAACTTGGATTAAAAGCTTGGTTGAAATATAAGCCTGACCTCATCATGTTGGACGTACTAATGCCAAAGCTTACGGGGCCTCAAGTACTAAAAGAACTTGGGAATGATAAAACTGGGAAAGTCATTTTGATGTCTGCATACGGTGGTGATCATAATATTCAAACCTCGCTTAAGATGGGTGCGGACTTATTTATTGCCAAGCCTTTTGAGAATATTTTTGACATTGTTAAACAAGCGGAGGAAATATTTGACACAAAATAAGATCCCTCAAACTCGTGTAAAGAAAGTAAGTGCCTTTCCGTTTGAAGTAGACTTTAAGGCTCCTAACCTGGCTGCGAAGGGCCAGATCGTAAAGCTAAGTAGTCAGGGTTTCATGATGGAGATGACAGATAAGCATTTAAGGCCGGGTGATCGTCTCGAATTTTCATTTAGTCTTCCGGTCCTTGGCCATGTGATTGCTAGTGCGGGCACAGTTATAAAAATCTATTCACAATTTGCCGGCGCATTGACTGTTGCTGGTGCCGATGGAAGCTTAAGCCTCATTGAAATTCATTTTAAAAGCTTAACAATTGATCAAAAAAATTTCATCTACGACTTCTTAAAAAGATTGCAAACTGCTAAAGCAAGTTGAGGACTCTGAATGAGAGTCATTTCAGGAAAATTCAAAGGCCGCGAATTGGTATCATTTAAAGCGGCTCATATTCGCCCTACTACGGATCGAATCAAAGAAAGCATCTTCAATAAGCTACAATCCGAAATTGAGGGAGCTCTGGTTTTAGATCTTTTTTCAGGGACGGGTAACTTAGCTATCGAAGCCATTTCACGCAATGCAAGGAGCGTGGTGGCGGTCGAGATGAATAAAAAGTCAATTGACATCATAAAACGAAATGTTCAACTTTTAAAAATTGAAAACCTTGAGATTATCGACCAGGATGTTTTCAAATTTCTTAAAAACTATGCGGGGGAGCGCTTCGATTTGATCTTTTGCGACCCACCCTTTACTGAAAAGTTAGCGCATCGATTATTTACTGAAATATCGGTAAGTTCAGTTTTTAAAAATGAGACCCTTATTGTCGCTGAGTCTGGTGGCAAAGAGCCATTGCTTGATGAATATTTGCCCTTGATACGCTTTGACAAGCGTGACTATGGCGACAAAATCGTGTCATACTTCAGGGCAGGTCTGCAAGTTTAAGCAAAATTTTCAAGGCTCGTAGCTTGAGAGTGAAGCGCTTCGATTTTGCTTCAATATGTTGGGCTAATTAAAAATTACGTATTGAAATTTATTAAGGAAGTGAAACTTGAAGACAATCGTATATCCCGGAAGTTTTGATCCAATCACTAAAGGACACTGTGATATTATCAAAAGAATTCAGCCAATTCTTGGTAAAGTCATCGTTTTGATTTCAGATTCTCTGCGTAAGAATTATTTATTTACAGCTGAGGAAAGAAAAAAACTTGCACAAGAGGCCCTAAAAGAGGTGCCGAATGTAAAAGTAGAAATTCATCAAGGGCTGACAATTGATTATCTGCGAAAAAATAAATTCACTATTTTAGTTCGCGGACTTCGAGCCATTTCTGATTTTGAAAATGAATTGGCAATGGCCAATATGAATAAGAAGCTCGCTCCAGAGATTGAAACAATGATTGTTTTTTCCAGCCCTGAACATTATTATATTTCAAGTCAGATGGTTAAAGAGGTCGCGTTTCATCATGGCGATGTGCGCGCCTTAGTCACGCCCAATGTCGAAAAAGCATTGATGAAAAAAAATTTTAAGAAGAAAAACTCGAAGGCAAAGAACTGAGGAATTTATGAAGCTTGCAAAGCGAACTGAACTCATGAAGCCGTCGCCAATTTTGGCACTAGCAGCCAAAGCAAATGAACTCAAGGCACAGGGCAAGGATATCATTTCTTTGACTGTTGGTGAGCCAGATTGGGCGGTCGCTGATCACATCAAAGCTGCAGCAATTGCTTCGATTCATGCAAACAAAAATAAGTACACTCCTGCTAATGGCATTGTCGAGCTTCGAAAGGCGGTTGCCCTTCAGACATCAGAACAAATGCGGGTGAAATATGAGGTGAATGAAGTGACCGTTACCAGCGGTGCTAAAATGATTTTATTTGGGGCTCTGCAGGCATTGTGTGAGCCCGGACAAGAGGTCATTTTAATAGCACCATATTGGGCAAGTTATACTACGATGATTGAACTTGCTGAAGCAAAGTTCACAGCGGTCAAATGCGGAGCGGATTCAAATTTTAAGATTTTGCCGGCTCAACTTGAAAAGGCCATTACCCCAAAAACGAGGGCTATTATTTTTAACTCGCCAAGTAATCCGACCGGGATGGTATACAGCCAGACTGAACTTGAAGCCTTGGCCGTGGTATTGCGAAAACATCCCAATATTGTGATACTTAGCGATGATATTTACAATCGGTTGATGTTTTCTGGTGAGGCAGTTGCGCCACATATTTTACATATTGCTCCAGATTTAAAGGATCGAACCCTAGTTATGAGTGGCGCTTCGAAGAGCTTCGCAATGACCGGCTGGAGAATCGGCTGGGCATGCGGACCGAAAACGCTCATCGACGCTATGACCGCATATCAGAGCCAGTCTGTAAGTTGCGCTAATGCAACAGCTCAATGGGCCAGTCTTGAGGCAGTTGAGAATGGCAATCAAGGTGTCCAGAAGACGGTTCAGACGTTGAAGGAGCGTTGTGATTTTTGGATGACAGAACTCAAGCAAATTCCACAAACTAAAGCACATCGACCCGAGGGTGCCTTTTATATTTGGTTTGAAATTGAGAAGTATCTTGGAAAAAAATACCACGGTAAAGTAATGAAGGGCTCCGCGGATATGTCGTTGGTACTTCTTGAGGACTATTTGCTCGCAGTTGTGCCGGGTATAGAGTTTGGTCTTGAGGGATATTTTAGGTTTAGTTTTGCTATTGAAAACTCCAAAGCCAAAGAGGCTTGTATTCGACTCGCTAAATTCTTTAAAGAGCTATCCTGAGGGGCGCCATCGGCATTATCAGAGGGCTAGCCCGGATGTTTCATCAGATTTCTGTTGCAATCGCCGCTTCGCTAGTCTGGGCGCTTCGCTCCTGGCGTATTCGAGACCTTTTCATTGCGACAACCTGCTTTGAGGTTGCCTCACTCAAAGGTCTCTCAAGCGCCAGGCCAGTCTGCGAATCAGTGATTTCACGACGAAACTGATGAAATATCCGGGCTAGGTTACTAGTGCTTTGGTGCTGCAGGCGGCTCTTTTTCATCAGGTGGCTTTTTTGCGGCCCCCTCTTTTTTTGCACCTGAATATGCAGCTGCTGCCGAGTCAGAGTATGCTTTGATTCTCTTTCCTAGCCTGGGCACTCGTTGTCCCCAGTCGCGACTTGCTGTGGATAGCCGCTTTGAAGACTGATAGTTAGCCCACTCTTCCGCATCTGGCCAATGAAGGCGCTTCTCAAAATATTTTGGATAAGCCTCCCCTATATAGATTTTTCTTTTAAGCGCTCGCAACTCGTAGAATTGTGCTTTTTGCTTAAGAAGCTGTATCTTGGTTTCGGTTTCATATTTCTTTCTGAACTTTGATTTTCCGCTGTTATCCCCGAGCTTTGTGGCAACAATATCCTCTTCAAGACCGGCCAACACCTTTTTTTCAGACTCAATCTCAGAGGTACTCAGCTTCGTCTCCTTAAGCAGGTCATTATAAATATTATCAGCGAGCTCTGGATTTTCTAATGGACGCTCACACGAGAGAGTTAAACTTGAGAGCAAAATAACCAAAATGCGGATACCAATGTGGCGAGGCACCATGGGTAGGCGCGACGCATAAGGCTCAAGCAAAAGCTCAAAAAGGTGAATAAAGTAGTGGATAGCCGAAGGGGTTTTCATTATTTTTTCCAAAAAAATTGTTCCACGTAGAACATCGGCTAAATTTCTTAAAAAAATAACTATCCATTAGTCCAAAAGAAGCGGATGATTTGTCGCCTGAGTAACCAAATACAGATCATTTACGTAAAGGAGTGGTCAAACATGAGAGTAATATGCGTAGCAAACCAAAAAGGTGGCGTTGGAAAAACCACGACCTCTGTGAACCTTGCCTCAGCCCTGGCGAACAAGGGAAGAAAAGTCTTAATAGTTGATATGGACCCACAAGGTAATGCCTCAAGCGGACTCGGCCTGAAAAAATATGAATATCAAGACAATAATATTTACCAAGTCCTCATTGGAGAAACGCCAATAAGGGCTGTGATTAAAAGCACAAGCAATCCAAACCTATTTGTTGCGCCAGCGAACCCGGACTTAGTAGGGGCTGAAATCGAACTGGTAGATGTGCCGCAAAGAGAATTCAAGCTTAAAAAAGCATTTAAAGAAATCCAGGAAGAATATGATTATGTTATCATAGACTGCCCGCCATCACTTGGATTACTTACCCTTAACGCGCTCTCTGCGGCCAATACATTTATCGTGCCGCTCCAATGCGAATACTATGCGCTCGAAGGCTTGAGTCAGCTATTAAATACCGCAGGGCTGGTGAAAAAGAGCCTAAATCCAGACCTCAGAATTGAGGGTATTGTACTGACTATGTTTGATACGCGAAATAATTTGAGTCATCAAGTTGTTAGCGAAATACAAACTCATTTCGGAGATAAAGTTTTTGCAGCGATCATTCCAAGAAACGTTCGGTTAAGTGAGGCCCCAAGCCACGGACAGGCGATTATAGATTATGATGCCAAATCAATCGGAGCCGTCAAATATATGGAGCTAGCTAACGAATTGGATAAGAAAGTTTTCGGAGACGCTAGCGTTCGGCCTACATCAGTTGAAAACAAACCTTCTTTTGAGCGAGGCCTAGATGTCTAATAATCCAGATGTTTCTTTAAACCAAAGTAAGAAAAAATCACTCGGCAGGGGTCTTGGAAGCCTCTTTGGCGAAAGCCTACAAGAATCAAAAAAGGAACACTCAGGGACCTTCTATGCAAATGAAGCCGGACCAAAAGAGGCAGGAACTGAGCCGTTACAAAAAGCTCAAGTACAGCTAAATGAACAGCAGAGGATATGGTCTGTTGGAATCAGCAACATCCACCCAAATCCGAATCAGCCCCGCAAAGAGTTTGCCGCAACGGCACTGAATGAACTCGCAGGGTCCATAAAAGAAAAGGGAATATTACAGCCGATCACCGTTCGCAGAACAGAGAATAATCAATTTGAAATTATCGCCGGTGAACGTCGGTGGCGGGCGGCACAAAAAGCGGGCCTGCATGAGGTGCCCGTGATCATTAGGGTCAGCGACGATCAAGATTCTTTTGAGCTAGCAATAATAGAGAATATACAGCGCGCCAACCTTAATGCTGTAGAAGAAGCAGAGGCCTATGATCAGCTCTTACAAAAATATAATTTAACTCAGCAAGAAATAGCGCAAAAGCTTGGAAAGGAACGCGCCACCATCGCCAACGCCCTAAGACTTTTAAATCTTCCAGAGACAATTAAGCAAATGCTTCGCATGAACCAAATCTCAGCCGGACATGCAAAAGTTATTTTATCCCTCGAGGATCATGAACAACAAATCTCAATTGCAAGGGTTGTTGTTTCTGAAAAACTCTCCGTTCGGGCAACCGAAAAATTGGTTGCGCAAAGTAAGTTTCGCAGCCACACGTCGGAATCAATTAGCGCCGACCAAATGGCAAAATTTGACATCTCAAAAAAACTTACACAGGGCCTGTCTGAAGAGCTCCAGAAACTATTGGGAACCAAGGTCGCAATTGACTACGCCTCCGGCAAGGGTATCATCTCCATATCCTTCTATACGGACGAACAATTCAATTCTCAACTTGAAAAGATAAGGGCCGCATGGCTGAAGTAGAAAAACAAAAAGTAATGCCTGAATTAGGGCCCGAGGTTATTGTGCCTACGGATCAAATTACGGCCCTCCTAGATCAGGGCTCCTTCTTTGAGGGAAAACTCACTTTTGAAGGAACCGTTCGAATTGGTGGGCAATTCAGCGGAGAAATTTTCACCAAAGATACCCTGGTGATTAATCCGGGGGCAAAAGTAGAGGCCCAGATTGAGGCCGACGTCGTTATTTTGAGCGGAGAGCTCACGGGAAATGTTTTTGCAAGAAGGCGCGTCGTCATGCATCCGCCAGCTATATTTAAGGGCACCGTTACTTCGCCAAGCTTGAGAATTGACGAGGGCGTTGTATTTGAAGGCGCCTCATATATGTCCGCGGTCACATAAAAGCATCTCGCCCTAAGACGCTAAATTTTCGAAGCTAATCAGTACTTGACCGTCTCTGGCGGCAGATGCTAATTCAAAAAGTCAAATTTCATCTCAGGATATTAATTTAATGCAAATAGTTCTATCGCTCCTCACGGCACTTGGGGTTAATCAAACAATCTGGGTACAGCTCGGCTGCTTCTTGGTCTCTTATGTGGCGCTCACAGAGCTTATTTTTAAACCTTATATGAAGGCCTATCACGAACGTGAAAAGCGAACCGTAGGCGGCGAAGAGTTCGCCACAAGAATTATCGAAGAGGCCAAAGAGCTCAGCGGCAATTATGAAAGAAAAGCCAGAGAAATAAACTCCGAAATTAAAAGCATGTATGATCAAAAGCGCTCCGATGCACTTCGTGATTACGAAAAAATGCTGGCAGAGGCTCGAGAAAGCTCTACAGAACTAATTGCGGCCGCACGTACAAAAATAGCCATCGAAGTTGAGGCCGCCCGCAAAAAATTGGTAACGGAAATACCGGCAGTTAGTGGTGCTATCGCCAGCCGCCTTGCAGGCAAGGATCTTTCTCTATGATCGAACTCCTTAAAGATTTGCCCAAAGAAGTTATTTGGCAGTTCATCAATTTTACACTTTTCGTCGGCCTTTTATTTTTTCTTTTAAGAAAAAAGGTCATTTCATATTTCAAGGAGCGGGAGACTCACTTTAAGCAAGCCCTTATCCGAGCCGAGCGCGCTCGTGGCGAAGCAGAAGAGCAAAAGAGCATTATTAAACAAAAATTAGATAAACTTGAGGCCTCTGCGGCTGCCGACCGCGCGCAAGCGCAAAAAGATTCTGAAGAGCTTAAGGTTAAAATCCTCACAGAAGCAAAAGAGCTCGTAGCCAATCTTAAAAAAGAAACTGAGCGCACAGCTGAATCTGAAATACAGCGCGCCAAACTAGAGCTGCGTGACGAGCTCTTAAGTGCCGCTATTGATCAGGCTAAAAAAATTCTAAAAGAAAAAGTAAATGAGCCCGATCAAAAAAGACTACAGGACGAATTTGTTGAAAAAATTCAGGTGGTGCGACAGTGAGAGTTTCAGAACTCGGCAACAGATATGCCAAGGCCCTTTTTGCGCTTGCCGCAGAAAACAAAAGTCTAGAAAAAGTATTTTCTGATCTGCGTGTTTTAGAGAAGGTCATAGTAGAAAATAAAGAGTGTTTTGCATATTTGACCTCCGCAACTGTTCGGCCCGAAGATAAGCAAAAGGTACTTAAGGCCGCCGTAGCGAAATCTGGCATCAGCCCAGAAGTTGAAAGCATGTTGGATCTAATTGCAGGCCGCAATCGTCTTGCGATCTTTTCAGAGCTTACGCAGGCCTTTCAGGCACAAATTGATGCGGCAAACGGCGTCGCTCGAGGAGTGGTTCGATCAGCCTCGGCACTAGGCCCCAATGAGCGACTTCAAATAGAAACAAAAGTAGAAGGCGTTCTAAAGAAAAAGGTAATAATGACTTATAAAGTGGATGCGAGCCTGATCGGCGGATTGGTCGCGCAAGTTGGCAGCTTTACTTTTGATGATACGCTGGATTCACACCTACGCAAAATTCACGACGACCTAAACAGGAGAACAGTTTAAAAATGGAATTGCAAATTCGCGCAGATGAAATTAGTCGAGTTTTAAAAGAACAAATAAAAAACTACAGCAAAGCGCTTCAAGTAAGTGAAGTTGGAAGCGTCCTTTCAGTAGGAGACGGTGTTGCCAGGGTTCATGGTCTTGAGTCAGTAATGGCCGGCGAACTTGTGGAGTTTCCAGGCGAGGTTTATGGCATGGTGCTAAACCTTGAACAGGCCGCTGTTGGGGTGGTCATTCTGGGTGAGGATAGAACTATTAAAGAGGGCGATAACGTCAAGCGGACTGGTAAAATTGTGCAGGTTCCTGTTGGCGAAGCCTTACTTGGTCGTGTTGTTGATCCACTAGGGAATCCAATTGATGGCCACGGCCCAATTAAAACCCCACACACGAGAATTGTTGAAATGAAAGCCACGGGTATCGTATCACGATTCCCCGTTCATGAGCCAATGCAGACCGGAATTAAAGCGATCGACGCCTTGATTCCAATCGGAAGAGGTCAGCGCGAACTGATCATCGGCGATAGACAAACGGGTAAAACGGCAATTGCCATTGATACAATTATCAATCAAAAAGGACAGAATGTTCAGTGTTTTTACGTAGCCATTGGTCAAAAGAAATCAACCGTGGCGTTGGTTGTTGAAAAGCTCAAGAGCTCTGGTGCAATGGAGTATACAACGGTAATATGTGCATCGGCATCTGATCCGGCGGCGATTCAATTTCTGGCTCCTTACTCTGGCTGTGCAATGGCTGAGTACTTTAGAGACTCAGGCAGACATGCGCTCATTATCTATGATGATTTAACAAAGCAAGCCCAGGCCTACCGCCAGCTTTCGCTACTTTTGCGCCGCCCACCAGGCCGAGAAGCTTATCCCGGAGATGTCTTTTATATTCATAGTCGCCTCCTCGAGCGCGCGGCCAAGTTATCTGAAGAAAAGGGCGGCGGCTCTTTAACCGCACTTCCAATTATTGAAACTCAAGCGGGAGATATTTCTGCGTATATTCCGACGAACGTAATTTCGATTACTGATGGTCAGATCTTTTTGGAAAGCGACTTGTTCTTTAAAGGTATTCGGCCAGCGGTAAATGTTGGTAAGTCTGTTTCACGCGTCGGCGGAAACGCTCAAATTAAAGCAATGAAGCAGGTTGCGGGCGCATTGAAACTTGAGCTAGCACAGTTTAGAGCCCTCGAGGCATTTGCGGCTTTTGCTTCGGATCTTGATAAGGCATCTCAAACACAGCTAGCTCGGGGCAGAAGATTAGTTGAGCTTTTGAAGCAGCCCCAATATATGCCCGTTGTCGTTGAAGATCAGGTCATTATGATTTTTGCCGCCTCAAACGGCTATTTGGATGTGATTCCAGAGACAGATGTAAAAAGATATGAAGCAGAGTGCCTACAGTTTTTTCATGGAAAACACTCGGCAATTATTGGTACTTTGAAAAAAGACAAAGCGGTTAAAGACGAAACCAAAAAGAATCTGACAGCAGCGATGGACGAGTTCAAAGCTATTTTTGAAATGACTAAGAAAGTATAATATAGATGGCAAGCCTTAAGGATATTCGAAGTAAAATCGAGAGTACTAAAAACACTCAACAGATTACACGAGCGATGAAAATGGTGTCTGCGGCAAAGCTTCGCCGAGCACAACAAAACATTGTGAACTTAAGGCCCTATGCGCACGGTCTTTTGGCGGTAATCACAGACATTGCTTCCGCCAATCGTCTCGAACACCCCCTTCTGTCGGTAACGCTAGAGCCGCAAAAGGTATTGGTGGTGGTTTTAACTAGCGATCGCGGCCTGTGCGGAGGATTCAACACCAATGCCTGCAAAGCAGCTGAGAAATACCATCGTGAAAATAAAACCAGACTTGAAAAGCTCGACTTTATTTTTGTAGGACGAAGAGCAACAGATTATTTCAAGCGAAGAAAAATTATTGGTATAGACAATATTACTAGTTTAGAAAAAATAATTTCATATCCTTTGGCGGCCGATCTCTCAAAGAAACTTTTGCAGCTCTATCGTCAGGGTGAGTACGACGAGATAAAAATTATTTACAACGAGTTTAAATCAGCGATATCGCAAAATGTAATTATCGAAAAACTTTTACCCGTTGATGTTTCAGCCGAAAAAAGCGAGACAACAAAAGATGAGCGAAGCTTCTCGGGAGAGTTTTCTCACGACATGATTTTTGAGCCTGCACCAGAATTAATTATTGATCAGCTCTTAAATAAGCATTTTGCAATTCAAATTTATCGCACAATGAGCGAGAGTGTTGCCTCTGAGCATGGGGCCCGCATGACGGCGATGGAAAATGCCACCAAAAATGCCGGGGAAATGATTAATTCGTATACTTTAACTTATAATAAATTAAGACAAGCCTCGATCACGACTGAGTTGATCGAAATTACCAGCGGCGCAGAAGCCTTGAAAGCCTAGGGAGCAGAACAATGATGGAAATGGGAAAAATTAGACAGGTTATGGGACCGGTGGTTGATGTTGAGTTTTCGAGTGAGATGCCCGCGATATATACGGCATTAAAGGTCACGAACAAATCTATTAACGATGAAGAGGGCAACCTCACCCTAGAGGTGGCTCAACACTTGGGCGACAATGTTTGTCGAACCATTGCAATGGACTCAACTGAGGGTCTTGTTAGAGGTATGCCCGTTACCAACACACAGAATATGATTATGACACCCGTTGGTCGGGGCGTTCTCGGTCGAATATTAAATGTTGTCGGCCAACCAGTTGATGAAGCGGGCCCAGTAAAGTCGGATGTTTTTTGGCCAATTCACAGAGCGGCACCAAAATTCGAAGACCAGTCAACAAAAGCAGAAATGCTTATGACGGGAATTAAAGTAGTGGACCTTTTGGCCCCCTATGCAAAGGGTGGAAAAATTGGCCTGTTCGGTGGTGCTGGCGTTGGCAAGACCGTTTTGATTCAGGAGCTGATCAACAACATTGCAACTCAGCACGGTGGATTCTCAGTTTTTGCCGGCGTAGGAGAGAGAACCAGAGAGGGCAATGATCTTTGGAGAGAAATGACTGAATCAAAAGTTATCGAAAAGACCGCGCTTGTATTTGGTCAGATGAATGAGCCGCCAGGAGCGCGAGCTCGGGTTGCTTTGACAGGATTGACTATCGCCGAATATTTTCGCGACGTCGAAAATCAAGACGTTCTTTTGTTTATCGATAATATATTTCGCTTTACTCAAGCCGGAGCAGAGATGTCGGCGCTTTTGGGACGGATACCTTCGGCAGTGGGATATCAGCCAACACTTGCAACAGATATGGGCGCCCTACAGGAGCGAATTACGTCTACTAGCAAGGGTTCGATTACTTCGGTTCAGGCGGTATATGTTCCGGCCGATGACTATACGGATCCAGCTCCGGCAACAACTTTTACCCACCTAGATGCAACAACAAATTTAGATCGCGATATTGCGGCTATGGGGATTTATCCGGCAGTTCACCCGCTAAATTCTACGTCACGGCTAATGGATCCGAACATATTGGGTGTAGACCATTACAATACGGCTCGATCGGTTCAGGCGCTATTGCAAAGATATAAGGAACTACAGGACATTATTGCAATTTTAGGTATGGATGAGTTATCTGAAGAAGATAAATTGGTGGTGTCGCGTGCGCGCAAGGCGCAGAGATTTTTATCTCAACCATTCTTTGTCGCAGAACAGTTCACCGGCATGCAGGGAAAATATGTTGATATCAAGGACACCATTCGTGGGTTTAGTGAAATTCTAGAAGGAAAACACGATGAAATTCCGGAGCAAGCTTTTTATCTAGTGGGAACCATTGAGGACGCACTTGAAAAGGCCAAAAAGCTTTAATTAGAATGTATAAGCAGGAGCCGCAATGTTTCTTTTGAATTTATTTACGCCCGAAAAAAAATTAGTTCAAAACCTCGAGGTTGATGAGGTGTTTGTTGTTGGCGATAAAGGCGAACTGGATATTTTGCCAGGGCATGCGCCGCTCATGACCACACTTCAGCCAGGCATTTTACGCTATCGTCGAAAGGGCGAGGCGAAATACATGAGTGTCGCGGTTAGCTGGGGCTATTGCCAAGTGAGTCCTCAGGGCGTTAAAGTACTAGCTGAGACGGCTGAGACGGCTGAAGAAATAGATGTTGAGAGGCTGATTCGCTCTATCAACTTATCAAACGAGCAGCTGGCAAAAATCGACTCAGATGCAGAAATGGTTGAAAAGCACCTGGCCAAACTCATGCGCTCAAAGGTTCGCAAAGAACTTATCGATCAACTTAAGCAAAACACTCATTAAGCCACAAATACCGATAAAAGTAGAAAATTACTTGCGACTATCTAGCGAGGTCGCTAATCGCCAAGGACCTCTCGAAATATCTATTTCTTCAAGAGGCAAACTTGTTCAAGCCGAACTCCAAATGCAATGGAAAATTGAAGGCGAAGTGCTGCTATCAAAGGGAACGCTTAGTTTTAAATTGCCCTTTAAGGACGCTGCCCTATTTCAAATTTCTGGCAGAGACCTTATTGATAGTGAAGTAAAAATTCATTTGGAGAGCTTTTCCTTTGAAGACGGCAAGAGCACTTTTGGTTCGTGGCAGCACCTACCGCTAGAAGAAAAAATCCTATACAAAGGCGATCGCAAAACAGCTCTCTTTAATTTTGAGAAAGACCGATACCCTGGGGCGCCAGTCATGTCGGCTGGGGCAATATTATTTTGTCTATTGAGAACGGGCGCGATCTCCTCCAGAGGAAACTATCTTGGCGCTGAAAAAATTTATGAAACTAAATTTTTAATTGAAGAAAAAGATCATCAGCAAAAGACAATTCAAATATCTTTTTCAAGAAGTGGCTCCGCCGAGGAGCCTAAAAATATTGCCTGCCTTTTTCTAAACACAAAGACACAGGACCTACTCGGTGGGGAACTCATTTTGCCAATTTTTGGAAAGCTTGGGTTCAATAGCTCAGTAAGATGAGCGACACAGTAGGACTATTGTCCCTCTATATCCTTGCCGCGTGAGCGAGAACTTGGAACCCGCGAACTTGGGACCCGCGAACTTGGAACCCGCGAACTTGGAAAAAGAGAATAAATATAGTCCGCAGTTAACAAACCCGTGTCGGGATGTTTGAAATGAACATCAAGAACATCAGCAAAACGTTTAGGGTTTTTAATGAGTCCCTGAGACTCAGAATTTACTATAATCGTCCGGCGCGCAGACTCTTCGCTTAAAGAATTGGCGAGACGAGCACCCTTCATTCCAGAAATATAAATTAGCGCCAAAGCAGAATCGCTTTTACTCAAAGACAGGTCAATTTTCTCGGCAGAAAGAGTGCCAATTTTTTCAAAACGCGAGATGAACTTATTTTTTGACGATTTGAAAGAGAGATAAAATGCCTCGCTCAATGAGTAAACGAGAAGCTTGGTAGGGGGCAGGTCATCAGCGACTATTCGGGTGGCATGTTGACGAGGATCACTGTGAACCTTCACCCGATATGAGTTAAAAATATTTTCTATAGTTTTTTTGGAGACAGACTGGATGCCCTGGCTGCGAACAGCTTTTAAAAGTTTCTTAGCGTCAGGCGGAGACGGCGGTTCAAAACTGGCAAACTGACGCTTGATTTTCAAGAGTCGTAGAACACTTTCGTTAATGCGAAAATTTGAGATTTCACCGCGCCGTACTGCGGCCACTACGCCGCGAATAACTTTGAACTGCATTTTTCGGTTCCACGCCATCATAACTAAATCAACACCAGCATTAATAGCATTCTTAGCATGATCGAGAGCACTACCCTGGCCCGCGCCGCCCATTTCAATGTCGTCGGTCATAATGATCCCCTGAAACCCGAGGCGTGTGCGCAAGACATCTTGAAGCAAAGTTTTGGAATACGTAGCGGGCGCAAGACTTGTATCAATTTTTGGAAACGCAATATGTGCAACCATAATTGCACTCGCACCGCCACGACGAGTTAGTTCCGCATAAGGAACCAGATCGGTTGCCAGTAAGTTTTCAATTGAAATATTTTTTTGCGGCGTGAGTAAATGCGAGTCCCCGGTAACGCCGCCATGACCAGGAAAGTGTTTCGCCGTTGGCAGTACGCCGCCTTCGCGTAGGCCATCAGAAAATTCAAGACCCATTTCAGAGACGATCTGTGGGGTCTTTCCAAAAGCACGGGTTCCGATAAATGAATCTTTAACTGGGTCGGCGATATCTAAAACCGGCGCGAGATTCATATTGAATCCAAGTGCCTTTAAAAGAATTGCAGTCTGCAACCCCGCCTCTCGAACAAGGCTCTTATCACCAGCTTCAGCGAGCCCAAGTGCACTGGGTAGCTGAGGGGAAGTTTTAATTCGAATAACTCCGCCACCTTCCTGGTCGACCGCTATTAAAAGTGGCGCGCGTGTTTTGAGAACTGAGGTCGACTGAGCATGAAAGAGCAAATCTGAAGTTTGTTTCGCCGTATGAATATTTCGACTAAAAACTAAGATTCCACCCGGGTGGAGCTTTGAAATAATTTCGTTGAGACTGTGTTCCGCATCGGTTCCCATAAAGCCAAGAATAAATAATTGACCGACTTTTTGTTCGAGCGTCATTTTTTGCAGGAGGGCCTCGTCTAGATCTGCTTGCGGTTGGGCGCGAGAATAAGGCCCTAGCCCCATGAAAATAAGTGCGATTAGTAAATTGAGCCAGTTTTGAATTGGAGAAGACATTTCTCAATTTTAGCAGCTCCCTCCGCATTAGGGGCGCGGAAAGACAAAAAATAGATGATTGTCTGGGAAGAAATATCCATGAGCTAAACCAACTTCAATAGATAATTTAGCTCTTCATGAATATTGGGCCACGCGATCGTATTCATGCGAACAATTAATCGCATATCTGGAGTAATTGAATATTTTTTGTTATCCCGAGAGGTGAGCTCAACGACCTTGGTCGGTGGCAAGGGGGTGCGCTCAGTAAAAGAAAGTGAAATTGTCTTTGGTCCAGAACTGATGTCGCGAATTCCGAGGGTGCGACATTGGGATCTAATGAGCATGAGCCCCATAAGATTTACCACGGGCTCGGGCAGCTTTCCGAACTGATCTCTAAGCTCGTCTTCAACGCGATCAATGTCGGAGAGAGTTTCAATTTGCGCGAGCTCTTTATAGTAGCTCAGGCGAATGCGAATGTCCGGGATATAATCATTTGGAATCAAGGCCGCAATGCGAACATTAATTTCAGGCTCGATATTTTCAACAAGCACTTCGCCCTTCGCCGTTCGAATGGCCTCATCGAGAAGTTCCATATACATTTCGTATCCAACAGAATCGATGTGTCCGGACTGGCTCTCTCCTAAAATATTACCGGCGCCCCTCAGTTCGAGATCATGATGGGCAATTCTAATGCCGCTTCCAAGCGCAGTGTTTTCTTGAATGACTTTGAGCCGCTCTTGGGCGTCTTTTTCAAGACGTTTGTTAGCCGGAATCAATAGGTAACAATAAGCACGCTCCTTGCTTCGGCCCACGCGCCCGCGAAGCTGATAGAGCGTTGCAAGACCAAGCTGGTGAGCATTATCGATAAACATTGTGTTGGCTCGAGGGTTGTCAATGCCAGATTCAACTATGGTGGTACAAATCAAAACGTCGATTTCGTGATTAAAAAAAGCGAGCATAGTTGACTCAAGATCATGCTCAGGCATTTGTCCGTGTCCGACACGAATACGCGCGGTAGGCACCATGGCGCGAACTTCATCTGCCAACTGATAAATACTTTGTACCCGATTGTGCAGGAAAAAAACTTGGCCACTGCGGCCAATTTCAGAAATGATACCCTTGCGAATGGTTTCTTCATCAAACTTTGTAACGAAGGTACGGGTTGGCAAACGATCGACAGGAGGAGTGTTTATGATTGAAAGATCACGCAAACCAAGGAGGCTCATATTGAGAGTTCGCGGAATTGGTGTTGCAGAAAGAGTTAGCGTATCAACACTAATACGCATCTTTTTAATACGCTCCTTGTGAGTAACGCCGAATTTATGCTCTTCATCAATGATCATCAGACCCAAATCTTTAAAGGCAATGTCTTTGCTAAGTAGTCGATGGGTGCCGATAATAATATCGACCTTACCCGCTTTTAACTCAGCCAATGTTTTTTTTGCTTCCGCCGTGGAAATGAAGCGATTGAGACCACGAATTGTTACCGGCCAATTTTTAAAACGCTTTTGAAAGGTTTCAACATGCTGAAAAGAAAGAACTGTTGTTGGCGCAAGAACAGCGACCTGCTTTTGTGCCTGTACTGCCTTGAAAGCCGCACGAATGGCAACCTCGGTTTTACCGAACCCGACGTCTCCACAAATGAGACGATCCATGGGTTTGTCGCCAATCATATCATTTGTTAAATCGCGAACGGCCTTTAATTGATCATCCGTTTCATCATATGGAAAGGCGGCCTCGAACTGAAAGTAGTCGGCATCGTTTGCCGGAAAAGGTGGCCGATGCAATTGAGCTCTTTGAGCATAAAGCTCAAGCAGATCTCCGGCAATCTCTCGCAAATGATTTTTGACTTTTACTTTAGTTTTTTGCCAACCTGTACCGCCAAGTTTATCTAGCAGAGCTTCGCTGCCGGGACCACCGTAACGATTAATTTGGTTGATACGATAAATTGGAAGATAAAGCTTGTCGCCATCTTTATATGAAATTTGAATGAATTCAGAGTCAATACCAGAAATTGGCATTACTTTAAGGCCTTCGTAAATTCCAATTCCGTGAAGTATGTGCACCAGCCGATCGCCCAGATTGAGATCTGAAAAGCTCAAAGACCCGGCGCGAGTTTCGAGCGAACCCTTGGATTTGTGCTCGCGTTTTCGTTGTTTTTTTCCGAAAAAATCTTCGTCTCTTAAAAAAATAATATTTTCATCATTTAACTTTAGGCTTTGCTCACAAGGGCGTTGAATTATATGCACAAGGTGTAGATTTTCACATTGAGCCGCAACCAAAGAGCTAAAATCATAAAAATCTTCAGCAATTAAAACCGGAGTGATTTCGGTTTTTTCAAAAACGAGCTCGAGACGCTTGGCTTGCGCTTGAGTGGAGGCACAAATTAAAACGATATTCTTTTCAGCACGCCAAGCCTGAATTCGTTGTGCACAGTCAAAAGCAGCGTCAGGCCCGTCAGCCCGAGCTTCTAGATAAGAAAGATCTTGCGTGCCCCAAGAGGCCTGAGGCGTATTTATGGGGGCTCCCGCGGCATGCAAAAATAGATTATGAAATGCAATACGGCGGCGACAAGATTCAAAATCTAAACTATCAAAAGCAACAAAAAGATCTTCGACCTTTGGACGAATTGCATTTGTCTCAGAGCCCTCGAACTCGCGACCAAAGGCTTCGAGTAGTTGATCAGACTCATGAGTGAGATCTACTGGCTGAATAAGCCATAAAGAGGGGGCCACTCTAAAGTGATCAAGTGGGGTAACATATTCTTCGTAAAAGTCGCCTAATAAAAAATCCATTCCAGGAAAAATCTGAGACTGAACAATGGATTGTAATATTTGATCTTTTTCGCCCGGATCTACACCGCGCTTTGTTGCATCAACCCGGTATTTATTGGCAGCGTTCATCCTAATTTCATCGGTGTAAATAATTTCTCGTGGCGGAATGATATGACAGAGTTTAACTTCGTCATTAGCAACGCTTCGACCAGTATCGGGATCAAAAAAACGCATTGACTCGATATTGTCGCCGAATAGCTCAAGCCGAACAGGGAGAGCATGCGCCGGAGAGTAAATATCAACGATACCGCCACGAATGGCAAAAGTCCCAAGATCTTCGACAACGGGAGCGGGCTGATATCCAAGCTTCCCCAAAACTTTCGACAACTCCTTCGGGAGCTCCTGAGAAAGTCGCAAAGAAAATGAGTTCGACCGCAATGTACTCGGCGGCAGCGTTCGTTGGGTCAGCGAAGAAACGGAAGAAATAAAAATCATTTGATTGCTTGCATTTTGTGCAGCAAATACGAAGCTCATTCGCGCAGCTAAGTTGCGTGCGCTCGGATATAGTCCTGAATAAGGCGAGACATCAAAAGCACTTAGCAGCAGGGTTGGAATCTTGGGATCAAAAAATATGAGCTCTTCTTGAAACTGTTGCGCTGCCCGATCAGTTGGTAGAACCACAAGGTGGGGAGCATCCCATAGATTTGGCGAGGTCGACTGACTCAGCAGCAAAGCAATTGCAAAGCTTGAACTCGTACCCGTTATATTAAGCGTATCAGCGCCTCTGTCCGACAGGCGGTCGAGCTCGCGCTCAAGAACTTTTTCAAAATGTAATTCGAGAGGCAGGGCCGACATCTACTCACCGCGACGATAAAAGGGATTTTTTAAAATAGCTTGTTGATATCATCTTATATTCCTTAGAAGATATAGACAGAAGATTTAGACGCGCAGATCTAACATTTGTAGCCAGAGAAGAGTAGCCATTTCGAGCTTTTGAATTGGTTGACAGGGTTAATTTGTGCGTAAAGACCTATGCTTTTGGTTGTGCTATTTTTAAATGATATTTGGAGGGGTTAAGTGAGTAGTATACTCCCAGTCATCATAATGTTTTTCATCGTAATGGGCTTTGGTGCCGGGATTCTTTTTCTTTGCTCATTTTTAGGGCCGAAGAAATCACCGAACCCAGCAAAAGACATGCCTTATGAGTGTGGTGTCCCTGGTACCGAAACAGGCGACTCTAAAATTAACGTGAAATTTTATCTCACGGCGATTTTGTTTATCATTTTTGATATTGAGATTATTTTTATGTATCCCTGGGCAGTAACGTTCATAGATGGTGTAAAAAAAGGCGAAGGCGCCTACCTTTTGGGGGCCATGGGCATCTTTGTTTTTCTATTTATTTTTGGTCTTTTTTGGGAAGTAAAATCTAAAGCTCTTGACTGGGATTAAGCCATTTACTGAAGGATGTTAAAGCGTGGGTGCCGATAAGTTTGAAATCACCGTAAATCTAATAAAAATGATCGTTATTTTTGCGATGATGATCCAAGTTGTACCAATTTTAGTATGGGTCGAGCGCAGAGGATCAGCTTTTATTCAAAATCGCTTTGGTCCGAATCGTGTTGGACCGCTTGGACTAATGCAGCTCCTTGCAGACGCGGTGAAGTTTCTCTTTAAAGAAGAATTTTTACCAAAAAAAGGCGTCGCGCTCATGTATTATGGCGCGCCCGTGGTAGCACTGGTTCCAGGCGTATTGGCACTTTGCGCACTACCGCTGTCTCCGATGATTCATATTGAACCCTTCTCATTGTTTGGTCAGCTCTGGGCCGGAATCGATGGCAAGGGCTACGACTTCGCTTTTCAAGGATTCAATGTCAATGTCGGCATCGTATATGTTTTGGGAGTATCATCTCTTGGCGCGTATGCACTTTTGATGGCGGGATGGGGATCAGCGAATAAATATTCATTAATGGGCGCGCTTCGCGCCAGTGCGCAAATGATTTCATACGAGCTCGCGCTGGGACTATCGTTGGTTGGAATTTTGCTCGTCTATGGCACGCTGAACTTTAGCGAAATGATGAGGCTCCAAGACGCACCCCTAGTTTATGGATTTTTTGGACAAAAAATATCCATCCCACTTTTAGCTGACTGGGGTATTTTTCACAATCCAATAGGGATGTTACTGTTTGCTTCAGCCACTTTTGCAGAATGCAATCGCCTACCCTTTGATTTGCCAGAAGCCGAGGGCGAACTCGTCGCTGGATTTCATACAGAGTATGGCGGATTTAAAATGCTACTATTCTATATTGGTGAATATGGCCATATGCTGGTTGCAAGTGCGCTTCTCGCAATATTTTATTTTGGTGGTTATAATATACCTCACTGGTTTTTCGATATTGTTCCTATAAAAAGCATTGGCGGTAATTTAGGCGCGATTGTTTTTGCTCTTATCTCGCATGTTTTCTTGCTGCTAAAAATACTATTCTTTCTATGGGTTTTTGTTTGGGTCAGATGGACGCTGCCGCGCTTTCGCTATGATCAACTAATGGATCTTGGCTGGAAGACAATGTTGCCTTGGGCTCTTGTAAATATGATTTTAACGGCCGTTTGGATCTATTGCTCTCAAGCTTAATTTACGGATAAGGAAAAAATATGCTCGCATTGTCAGATTACATATTTTATTTTCTCGCATTTATTACATTTTTTTCTGCATGTGGGGTAATTTTGGTTCAAAGCCCGATTTACTCAGCGTTGTTTTTGGCCGCCGCTATGATTGCCGTTTCTGCTGTATTTGTAACTCTCGACGCTGTTTTTTTGGCGGGGGTTCAATTGATAGTTTATGCGGGCGCGGTCATGGTTCTTTTTGTTATGGTGCTTATGCTCTTCGACTTAAAACACGAAGTGGAAGTCTTCTCAAGAGGTGTAATGAGCGGGGC
>JAYVXS010000226.1:0-4131 GCA_043784965.1 Bdellovibrionales bacterium | reverse complement strand
TTGTCGCAATGAAAAGGTCTCGAAAACGCCAGGAGCGAAGCGCCCAGACTAGCGAAGCGGCGATTGCAACAGAAATCTGATGAAATATCCGGGTTAACCGTGTCTCTGTTGGCTTGGACTCCAGCACTGTTTTAAGTGCCGGAGAATCCGTATTTATCTGATTTCTTAATTTTGCTTTCGTAGACAGTTTGCACTTTCTGGCTCGAGGAATTGTTCGAGCTAAGACCCGCAATCTTCTTCATCGAAAGTTTGCTCTTTAGTAATTTTGCCAGCCTCACCTCGATGAGGTCGTAGGAAAAACGAGAAAAAGCAATGATAAAAAGGCCGAGCCCAAAGTAAAGTGCAGCTCCGAGTGCGAGACTCATTGATGGCGTACCGAAGTACACATAGAGGCTCTCAAAGACCTTTCCAAAAAAGGCATGCCAGATGTATATTGAAAACGAGATCTGCCCTAAAAACTTGAATATTCGCAAATTTAAAATATTTGAGAATCTTCCATTTGCGAGACTTAAGAAAAATACCAGGAACGCACTTAAACCGACACTCAAAATATCTGGCATTTCATACTGAAGACAAACAAAGCTCAGGATCATTGTAAGACCTGACAAAAAGTCCCATGCCTTCGTACTGACCTTGTCTTTGAGTAAATTTCTGAGATAGAATAAGCCAATACCAATGCTAAATTCAAAAACACATCTCACCAATCCGAAGTCTTCGGTCATATTGATATTGCCGGGATGAAAAAAGTGAACGAAACTCGCAAGTCCGGCTAAACACGAAAGTACTAAAACAAGCTGAATCCACTTCGAAAAACGAAATTGGTGAAAACCACACAATAAAATCGGAAAAAAGAGATAGGCTCCCCATTCTTCGCTAAGAGACCATGACGGATAGTTCCAGGTCTTGCCGAGATAGTAGCCCCAACTTTGAACGAGAAATAGGTTCATGAAGATAGTCGTTTTAAATGCTGCAATTTCATTCCAGCCATTTTCAAAAAGAGACTTTGCTAGAAATGCAAAGAGAGTTAAGAAATGCAATGGATAAATACGTAACCATCGCATGAATATAAAGTCTTTGAAAAATTTTAAATTCATTTTAAATTCTGAGGCATAACGATATGCCATAATAAACCCAGATAAGATAAAAAAGAAATCAACCCAGAGATAACCCTTTGAAAGAAAAGGAATCTCAAATATCTTATAGTTAAAAGGCGCAACAGATACGAAAGCGTACCTCAAATGAAAGAACATGACCAAGACCGCAGCCAACCCACGCATTGACGTCAAAGGACCAATTTCCGACACAGCCTTTTGTGCAGATACAACGGGTTCACTGGTATTTTTTTGCGAAATTGTCATACGGGTGTCAAATCTATGGACAATTTCACGCTCAAGAATAAAATTGGAATGCTTTTTAAGATCGGATTGATTCATAAGTTTTATAACTGCAAGAGATTAACCACATTGGCCAACCAGCAGGTGCTTACGATCAACTTATGAATCACTAAGTCTGCTGTTACTAAGTTCATTCTTTTTGAAGCCGACAGCGACCGGAATTTTGCTATCGTTGAATATTTATCACCGCGATCTTGAGCGGTGATTTTCATTGAAATTCGTCAGGAACTCTCCCGACTGCCGAGCACCTCGAGTTCAGAAGTCGCTACATCTGGCACGCCAAAAGTATTTTTTCACAAAAAGCGAAGGCGTAAAATTTCTCAAAAACGTCTACAATTGCCAATATATGAAATCTCAATCGACGACTTCGCTGTATAGTAATCAAATTTCTCTGAAGCCGATTTTGGTTTCGCTCGACAACTCTTTTTAATCAGGCCATTTTTTCAAATCCGGGGACAAATTTCGAGGGTGCTCGGTATCGCACTGGCATTTATTCATCCACGTTTTGACGGATTGGGCCCTGCGTATTCTCGAGTTTTTGCTTGGCCCAAAATCTTGAACGGTCCGGCAGCCCGGTTTAAGGGGTCTCGCAAGGCTAAAGTCGCCGCTTCAAAAGTGCCAGCTAAGCTGACCGCTCGAATCCGGGGACAAAATCACAGATCCGAACGAGGTCGCCGAGTTCCCCAAGTCTAACGCTAAAATTAATTTTGGTTCCCCGTCCTGCGGCTTCAAAACGAATGTCGTCGCGATAGCGATCTCGGCTTCAGAGAAATTTGATTACTATACAGCGAAGTCGTCGATTGAGATTTCATCTATTGGCAATTGTAGACGTTTTTGAGAAATTTTACGCCTTCGCTTTTTGTGAAAAAATACTTTTGGCGTGCCAGATGTTGTGATTTCTGAACTCAAGGCGCTCGGCCCGGACTTGATATACTTTACAAAGGCACCAAAAATCAGCGATCAAAATCGCGGTGGCGTTTATTCAACGATAGCGGTCCACTAAAAAAGAACCGTATCGAAAAGAATACTAAATAATATATTGATTTACCATGAGGACGGCGAAGCACATCGCCGTCGATAAGATTCAATTTTTAGATTTTGGCGTTTGCTCTGTTGGCAGGGTCTTATTAGTATCTGGTGGTAAGACTTGGTCAGGCTTAATATCACATTCAGCATGGATCTCTTTGCCAGGATATTTGAGGCTATAAAGCTTGTATAGCATATGGCCGTTCCATCCCGAAAAAGAATCGAATAAGAGCTGTCCGTCTTCTTGTATCATAACGCTAATAGCTCTCGAATTTCTAATTTCATATCTAAAGTGAATTCCGTCGAATTCTCCAGTGTACAAAACAGATCCCTCTCTTTCGGGTTGCGCTTGCAGGTCTATATTTTGTTCAATCCTGCTGTTGGTTCCGAAAAGAATAGCTGAGCATCGGATTGGATAATTTAGAAGTGAAACAAGTTGATTAGAGATTTGGTATTGAAAGTCGTTATAACCTAGGACGCTCACGAGTTCGTGCAGGCTCAAGCGGAGCTGTTCATTGACGTACATCTGCTTCCAGCGGCCACGATTGATGATAATTCGATTATCCTTTGGAAAATTTTGTGCATTAACGATGAGTCCATCTTGAACAAGGACCTCGTCAATTGAACCTACTTGCACGGACTTTAATTCTGATCGCAGTTCAGAGATACGAAGTTTTTGAGATCCGATATCGATGGACTCGGTCCGCTCAGCAATATTGGTAAGTGCGCGGGTAGCAATGTCAAAAAATTCGGCCACTACTTCGTCGCCGCCACCACTGCCTTCATTGCCGGGTGCTCCGAAAGCACTCATCGAAAAAACAAGACTCATAAAAAGGAACTGATGCTTCATGTGAAATCCTTTGTTGTTAAATTGAGAATAGGAAGACGAATCTAATATCGCAACAAACAAGATTGTTTTCTAGATCATTTTAATTAATAATTAGGCAATATTTTAATTTTTACTCAGAAAGTATTCTGCAATTAAAAATTCTATTTTTGAATATAAAAACTATAAGCAATATCTGGTAGATATCTTCGAATCTCGCCGCGGAGAGCGCTCACGTTTAGCCGAATTTATACCCTGTCACACAGCTTATATTTCACAAGTGCTCGGCGGTTCGGCTGACTTTAGTCTAGAGCAGGCCGAAAAGCTCAGTCAGTATTTTGGGCACAGCGAAGACCAGACCCTTTATTTTTTATGGATGGTTCAATATGCCCGGGCCGGTAGTTTAACACTCAAAAAAATCTTCGAGGATCAAATGACTCTAATGATTGAAAAGCGTCAGGTTCTCAAAAATCGCCTCGACTATAGCAAAATTCTCTCTCCTAGTGATCAGGCGATTTTTTATAGCTCGTGGATGCATGGCGCGATCCATGTTCTGGTTTCTGTCTCTGGTTGCCAGACCGAGAGGGGGATCAGCGATTACCTTGGGCTACCCATTCAAAAGACTTCAGAAGTACTTAATTTTCTTGAGCAAGTTGGACTCGTAATTCGATCCGATGGCAAATACAAGGTTGGTACCAGCCATATTCACTTGGGGAGCGACTCGAGCATGATTTCAAAGCACCACACCAACTGGCGAATGCGTGCCATTCAATCACTCGACATTCCTTTTAAAAATGATCTTCATTATTCTTCGGTGATCACTTGTTCTCGTGAAGACGTTATTTTGATTCGCGAGTATATGGTTCAGACAATTGAAAAAATTCG
>JAYVXS010000225.1:0-4132 GCA_043784965.1 Bdellovibrionales bacterium | reverse complement strand
GTTTTTAGAGCTGGAAATTCGAATGAATCTTGATTACAGTTTGCCATAGCTGCCTTTTTCCCATCTTGTTGTTTAACTAATTACAATCTGGGTTTAATTCTAAAAAAGGCCAGCTATCTTTTTAGATCTCATGAAATATCCGGGCTAACTTTATTGGAAGGAACTGCTAAATAAGCAGCACACCAACCAGACGAACAGCAGGCTGTGAGCAAGCCACTTCCTTGAAGTAAGTTTTTTTCGTACAAGTCTTGAAAGCCGATTGCAATATCGCTGCACCCAATATGTCCAAATTTATTACCTGTAACAGCAACGTTTTCTGGACTTACCCCAGTCAAACTACTAAGCACACCCATAATCCCTGGACTAGTCTGGCTACACACAAGCCAATTAGAATCAAATTTATTTTTTGATCGAAGCTCAATAATTGCAGTCTCATATCCAGCGATATAACTTAAAAACATTCCATCGCCAGAAATATGAGGCGGTCTTCTCTTAAATGGATTCTCACCCGTGGGAGCAATACGAAATTTAGTTCCGCCATAAACTGGATGGAGATAACCATTTTGACTTCCCTTGGTGTGAAACGATGACGCCAGAAAGTTGATCTTGGGCGTCCCGGGCGTATTCACGCCAACAATCATAGCACTAGCGCCATCTCCAAACCCCCAAAAAACCTCGTTTTCCTTATCTGATTTATCTATCGTTTCATTAAAGCGCTCGCCCGAGACAATTACTCCGTATCCACCACCCAATGATGTTAACCAGCCTTTTGCAATTTCTAAGGCCGTTACAGTAGCCATGCAATCTTGGTAGATATCAAAACCTACTGTAGAGGTTGGGAGATTCAATTCACGCATAACTTCCATTGCCGTAGACATCTCTAAGTAGTCGTGTGCTTCGGCGGTTGAAATCACAAGCTTTATACTTTCGGGCTTGATTTGTGTTGATTCCAGAGCTCTTTTGACAGCTTCCATGACCATAAAATTTGGATGTTCTTTTTCATTCGCAACGCATGCATTTTGCCAGCCATAGGTGAGATAATTATCAGGATTTCCACCGGCGGACTTCACCATCTCTTCTACAGAAACAACCTTTGGCAAATACAATCCCCAACCATAAATACCTAAATTTTGTTTTTCCATTTATCCAGCCTTTCAATTTCAAACTGAAATCAATTATTTTTTAAAACATTAGATGCATAATTATTAATGTGATGCGTGAGAAATAATTTAACCTCTTCAGAAAGATTTTCTGCAAAAAAATGTCCGCCACTAAACATTCGCATTGAAAAATCAGTCAGCGTTTGTTTGTGCCAATCGGCCAGGCCTGGTGAGTCGACCATCTGATCTTCGCGGCCCCCTAATGCAACAATAGGAAAGTTGAATGCGGGCTCTTCTGTGTATTTATAAGTCTCTAAAATTTGCAAATCTGATCTCAAGATTCCGACTAACAAGGATCGGATTGAATCTTCTCGCAATACTTCTTCTGGAAAGGGTCCGTAGTTCTGAGAAATAAAATCAATGAGTTCACTTTCCTGAAGACTGTATAAAGTTTTTCCTTCTCTTTGAATTGGAGGTGATCTGCTGGCAAAAGAAAAAAACACCAGTGGCATCTGAGCTTTAATCCGTCTGAGACTCCTTACAAACTCAAAAGCAACTTTAGCACCAAAACTGTATCCGGCAACAGCATAAGCCGTAGTGCTTAGATCCTTCAATTCGTCAATGAGAGCCGGCACAAGTACTCGCATATCCTTGAAGGCAGGCTCGGCTATTCGATCCCATCTTCCCGGCAACTGAACGCTACAAGTTTGTACATAATCAGGTAGTTCGCGGGACCAATTTTGAAAAAAACTTGCTGATCCGCCAGCGTGATGAAAGCAAATGAGCCTCAACTTAATTTTTGCGCGCTCTTCACTTAAATGTAGCCACTTATTAGAGGATCCCATAGTTTTTCAAAAAACTCCGATATGAGATGATTGTGTTTCTAATATTCTTTCAAGTGCTCGAAGCCCAACATCAACGGGCATCAACTCATATCCCATTTCCTCAAGTTGTAATTGAGCAGAGCTGCCTGCCTCTACCATCCCTACTCCAGCCCAAACTCCCCAATTTATACTTGTTGAAACCTTGCCACGTGCTCTTAAGTAATAGTTGAATGAATCCAAAAAGGAATTTGCGGCCGCATAATTAGCCTGACCGACATTTCCCAGCATTGAGGTAGCCGAAGAAAAACAACAGAAAAAATCGAGCTTTTGGTCTTGAGTTACTCTATACAGATTCCAGGCACCTTTTATTTTTGGCGCTATTACCTGTTTATATGATTCCCAACTTTGCTTTATTATGAAGGCATCCTTAACAACACCTGCCGCATGGATAATGCCTTTTAATGGGGGCCGCTGCTTTTCAATAATCTTAATTACTCGCACCATGTCTGCTTCACTTGCGACATCGACAGCCTCAAAGCTTATCTTCACTCCTTTAGCGGAGAGCGCATCAAGTATCTTACTTACGTCTTTATTTGGCGCATTTCTACCTAACAAAACAATGCTCTTTGCGCCACTGTTGACTAACCAATTTGCAATTTTCAAACCAATGCCGCCAAGACCGCCCGTTACTAAATAGGTCGCATCTCCGCGAATTATAGGACTCAATTTTTTTACGCCACCCGACTCCATACTTGTTTTTTTAAGCCTAGCAACTTTTCTGATCTTGCCTCTATAAGCAATTTGATCTTCACTCTTACTATTCAGGGATTCCCTAATGACAATGTCACCTTCAGTTTCTATAGCATCAGCTTTTAAATCAAGATCAAGCATAACAGGAGAAAGCTGCGGTTGCTCGAGCGCAAGTACTTTCCCAAAGCCCCACAAGGTACTCTGCGAAATTGAAGTCAGCTCAGAGTCGATTCCGCCCGCAGGTTGCGCACCTCTTGTTACAAAACTACAACTAATCTCATGCATCTTTTTAAATCCAACAAGTGTCTGAACAAGACTCAGTGCCGCCCAATATACAAACTTCTGATCTTCTTCTAAAGTTTCTACTGTTGCGCTGTTCTCTAGTTTTAAATCTAAAAGTTCAAGCCCTCGATCGAGGCCCCATAAAAAGAGAACTTTTAAGTTTTTAGGACTCTTGTCCGACTCCGAAAGTTTATTCAAAGACAAGATCAACTTCTCTCTAAATTTTACATCGTCGTATACAGTCATTTCAGAAGAACTCAGTTCAATTGCCTCGGAGCCCATGGCTCTCAATTTATCAACTATGTGTTTACTAAGTCTTCCGCGATCTGATAAAACCAACCATTTGTTTGCTTTAATCTGCGTAGAAATTGATTCTAATGACTCTTTCGCCTCATCAGATGCACACCACTCGACCTGATAAAACCAATCTTCTATTTTCTTGCCGGGCTGTTGAACCATTTTCATCAAAGCTTCACGAGGAGCCTCAATCATAGTCAGGCCTTGAAACTCAATTACCAAATCTCCACTCTCATCTAATACTCTCATATCACATTTGAGAGATTTGTCCTTTAATGCGCCACCCGATCTAAATAAAGCATGACTCCATAGGGTAGGACCCGGCTTTTTATGATAAACAATAGCTTCGTAATTGATGGGAAGAAAAATTCTAGGGCTATTTTTGTCCACATTTACCATAGTATAAACACTTGTTAATACTTGCTGACAACAATCAAGCAAACTCGGATGAAATACATAACTGTTAAGCTCAGACTCTAATCCACTGGCCAATTCAATTTTGCCAATTGCTTCTTCCATGGCACAATTAAGAGACGTCACCCCATGAAACTTCGCACCAAACTCAAGTCCACCATCAAACAAAATTTTATAAAATGATTTCACATCATATGTTGCTGGACATCTTGCCCGAATATCATCAACTGAATCTTCGCTATCGATCACTGGTCCGCCCGAATACTTGCCGACCTTTCCGTGGGAGTGAAGGGCCCATTGACTTTCTGGCTCACCAGCTTTGGCCACGTTTTGACTATAGATTTGAAAGCGCCAATTTAAACTATCTTCGCCTGAAAGTAATTTAACCTGAATGCGTTTTTGTATTCCTGGATAAAGTACCAATGGTTGCTCAATGGCCATACCTTCGATGATAATTGGTCCCCC
>JAYVXS010000224.1:0-4133 GCA_043784965.1 Bdellovibrionales bacterium | reverse complement strand
CTAAGTTGAAACACAAACCGAAGAGCCGTGTGCGGGAAATCCGCCAGCACGGTTCTGAAAGGAGCAGCGGGCGGCAACGCCCGTTGTTTACTTAATGATTAAGAACGGGTCAAAGAACCTCAAAGTCTACGATACCGCAGAAGGCACTAGGCCGAATTCCGAGTGACTTACTAAGCTGCGGGACGTTTCGGCGGTTGCGCGAATCAGGGCCAGGATCGACCGCATTGAAGAGGGCAACCTCGGTCAGTATAAAGCACTCGGTACGGGACTCTTTGAATTGAAGTTTGATTTTGGCCCCGGCTAGCGAGTTTATTTCGCCATTGATGGTGATGTCGTTATTCTGCTGCTTTCAGGCGGCGACAAAGGTTCACAGCGAAAAGATATTGAAAAAGCTCGAAAATACTGGACCGATTATCTGATGAGGAAAAGAAAATGAAAAAAGCAAAAGCATCAAAAAAGTCGCCTGCATCTGATTACCGTGAAGTACTTATTGAAGAGCTCAAGTGCGATGAGAAAGCGCAGTATGCTTACCTGAAGGCTTCGCTCGAAGAAAACAATGGTATGCCTGAAGTCTTTCTAAAAGCTGTAGAGACCGTAGCGAAAGCTCGCAGCTTCAGCGGCTTTGCGAAGAAAACCGGACTGAATCGCGAAAATCTTTATCGTATTTTTTCAAACGAGCGAACCCCTCGGCTCGAGTCGCTGGTTAAAATCTTAGATGCGCTTGGATTCAAGCTCACGATCACGCCGAAAAAAGCTTCTTAGACTGGACTGCAAAAATTAATTTACTTAGGTCATCGACAGCGTTATTTCTAAGGATTGCGAAATCGCATCTCAACTTCATTTAAAAAATCGATATTTAATTGATAAACCTCTTCTGACGAATCCTTTATCATGTCACCCTGAAAATCCTTTAAAACATCTAATATTTTCATTCTGAATTTACTCTGAAGCTTTTTACTAGCTGAGAATATAACTGAAAAAAAATAGTCTTCGCCAGGATCAGTTTTTGACTGTCGTATTTTTTCGATTGTTTTAATGCGATTTAATATTCCGAAAGCTAAGAAAACGGGAGAGTCCTCAGAGAGGTGCAACTTAGGATCAGTGGCACTGTAAGCGCCATTTTGAAAGCGAATTATTTTCCAGCTCTGAAGCTTGAGCAATATTGATTGAAGTCGAGGTAAGCTGATACCAATCTTTGGACAAATTAATTCCGGACTTTTTAAAAACATAGGAAACGTCATAAACATATGAACCAATTGTAAGTCTACGTCCGTTACCTGAACCGCAGCAAAGCTACTCTAAGTTATTGAATTTACGTCTTCGAAACAGAAAAAATCAGAACCGCTCGATCCAAATTTCAGGATGAAAATTGGTAGGGAGACTTATCCCAACGTATTAATGAATGATTACAGCATCATAAATCAGTGTAAAAGACAAACTACTACTTCTGGTCAATCATGGCTATTCCAAATGAGGAAACTTCTGCACGCAAGATCACGATTACAGTTTTAGGTTTGGGCAATTATCTTGTTTGAATTTTTTGGGTAAATCACATCTTTGCCCTTCGCAACCCTTCTTTGTTTTAATTCTGCCGAAGAGCCAGCTGGTCGATAAATATCCCCTACGATCCTTTTCATTTTCAATAAATGATCCAGAGACACAAGCATATTTTTCTCCTTTCAATAAAGTTGCCGCATCTTTGAGAAAGCGCTTACAATTCTTAATAGGCCAGAGCCTAGGTGCAATGTATTTATGGTCGATGCCATCGAGCGATGTTTTTACGACAATTAATCCCATCACACCTTCATGTTCATCCGGAGTGCCGTTGGTATCGCAATTGAAGGAAATCTTTTTGGTTTCAAAACATTGCCAATATTCATAAGGATAATAGAGAGAAGTGGAATTAAATGGTCTTGGCCTAACTTCACAGGCATTTATCGCTAAATCCTCCACATTAAGAATTCCATGCTCATCGCTTACCAGCCCATGGGGAAATTTCAATTTTAAATCCACTAAGTGGTTGTCGGTCGACCCAAAAACAAGATTCGAAATCAAGCAAAGTATGATTAGGGATGATCCGTCGATTAGTCTTTGCCGCATTTTTGAAGCTCCTCATAGAAATTATTAAATATCTTTTTTAACTTCTCAGCATCCTTTTTGGTTTTAGCGCGCTTTACGCCTTTATATTCCCACACTGTTTCGATCCAAGAGGCAGTTTTCTTTAGGTGAGCGGAAGCCAATCGCTTTTTTTCAAAGAGCCATCTAACACCAGCGCAAATATTTACATTTGGATCGTTTAACTCTTCTTTTGTGACGGTCATCAGATGATCTTTTAGGTCATCATGATAACCATCCAAAAGTTTTCGTGTGTCGTTGGTGATTTGCGTCAAGCCGCGTGCGCTATTTGAGTCCTTTTTGTCAGCCAATAGAGTCGGTTCAAATCGTGACTCGGAAGCAATCAGCGCTTTCACAAGATTAGGATTTAATGGCTCATCCGGTTTTAAAACGTCATTCCAGTATTGAACCCAGCCCCCGATCAGGTCGTCGTACTTGTCGCCCTTTTCAGGATAACCTAAATCGAGAATGCAGGGCTTATTTTTCAAATTGGCAAAATTCTGATTCGCAATTTCTTGGATCTCTTCTGGATCAAGTTGATCCTTACCAGAGGGATTGCGCGCGCAATGTTCTTGGCGCGTCGTCACAGATCCTTCGGGACGAGTCTGACTCGGAGGAACGTGCATCGGATGAGTTCTGACCCAATGTTCTCCGTAAGGGCAAACTCGCCATGGGTGGACAGGCAAAGATTGTTTTCGCTGAGATCCTGACTTTTTCTTCAAAGAATGAATCACTCCTGTTGATATTTTGGATTTGAGTGGTTTTATGTTTGTTTTCTTTCTTCGCATTAAAATTTAGCCCTTACTTTTGATGTCTTTCTTCTTCAATTGTCGATGGCCCTCAAAAACAGTGAGATTTTCTATCGAGGTTGGTTTCACTCGATAGACGAGTCGATAGTTTCCAATCAAGAGTTCACGGATATTTTCATGATTAAACTCCGGGACGATTCGACCGCGCTGAGGAAAGACTGCAAGACTTTCACCCGAATAATAAAGCTCTCGAATCCAAGTTTCCGAGCGCTCAGAAGAATCGAGAGACATGAAATCTTTAATGACGAGTAAATCTTGGATTGAGTTTTCAGTCCAAAGAACTTTTAATTCTGCAGACATCTTACCTTTTTAATCCAAGGCGAGATTTCGCTTGGGCCAATGTTAAAACTTTTCCCTGATCGGCGTCTTGAATGCCGCGATTGACCGAAGCCACGAACCGGGTGGCTTCCTGCTCTTGTATTCGGTCAAACTCAGCAGGCGACAGAAGAACCCCTGCAGGTTTGCCATTTTGAGTGATTAGAAGCGGCTGGGAAGATGCATTTATCCGCTCAAGTAGGGTTGCGGCCTGGCTTTTAAATTCAGCCAGAGTGACAACATCTTGAGACACTTTTAAGACTTTCATAAAACCTCCAATAGGTCTATAATAACTCTTTTTAAGGTATTTTTGAAGACTTATTATGAAATAATGGTAGGGGCTGCGCCAAGCTCGTCGAACCAGCGGGCCTGAGTATATCAAGAGAATACAAGATTCACTGGAAAAAGCAAACCTACGATATCGCGGAGCTGGCGATCTTGCGATTCGAGGAGAAGTTAGGATCGCGACAGATTTCGCGTCGGCTCGGTATTCCCCGAACGACAGTGATCGGCGTCGTGCATCGTTTAGAAAAGCAAAGGGGACTACGGTGAATTCATTTTTTGAATAGGCTCTCTAGGTAAGAGATTAGTGGCCCTTTGAAATTGCCATTGCCGTGGGGACTTCGTTTTAAAGGCGGACCAATGAATGTGCTTTTTGTTCACTCAAGGCAAAAAAAAAGGACGCTCCCTATTTTAAAGAGAACGTCTGGTGGCAGGTCAGTCTCATCAAAGAGTGTATGAGTAATTTGTTCTTGCGCGAGCTTCTTTTCTTTGTTCCTGCGAAAGGGCCGCTAATTATGCGGAGACAGTAGGTTGCCAGAAAAATTTAAAGTTCCAGATTTAATCCCTCTAGGCTCAAGAATACGCGTACGCTTAAATCAGGACTCAGCCAGC
>JAYVXS010000223.1:0-4167 GCA_043784965.1 Bdellovibrionales bacterium | reverse complement strand
ATTTCATCAATTGCTATGGCAGATTCAATACCAACGCTAGCAGAAAGAGTAAATGTTTCGGCAAATGTCCTTCGTGAAATTTCTCAAATCCCAGACGGAGAAATACCACGCAAATTAATGGATAAAGCGACCTGCATCGCCACGATCCCAAATGTAATTAAGGCCGGCTTTATCTTTGGCGGTCAATATGGGCAAGGTTTAGTTTCTTGCCGAGTCGCCGCAGGTTGGAGTCGACCTTCGTTTTTAACCATCGTAGGCGGAAGCTGGGGTTTTCAAATCGGGGTTGAATCCGTTGATTTAGTATTAGTATTTACTAAAGCGGAAGCTGCTATGAAAATGTCTAAAGGCAAATTTACTCTCGGTGGTGACATTTCAATTGCCGCGGGACCAGTCGGTAGAGAAGCTCAGGCAAGTACAGACTTAACTCTCAGTAGTGAAATCTATAGTTATTCAAGAAGCCGCGGCCTCTTTGCAGGGCTCACTTTGGCTGGCTCAGTCATCAGTATTGATCATGAAGCAAATGTATTGGTATATGGATCAAACCTAAGTGACACAGAACTTTTAGAGCGTAATACAGCTTATGTACTAATGCCCGCAATGGTTCGCCCGTATACAAATGCACTCTTAAACTATGCTCATTGAAGTATAGTCATTGGAGTATAGTCATTGAAGTATAGTCTTCAGGCGAGCGGCATCGCAGATTCCGCACGTGAGAGCACTACAATTCGTCAGTAGATATATCAGGAATTTCCCTGATGTAGAAATTAAATTAGAAACCAAAAAATAAGGAGATTACTGTGAAATATTTTAGTAAAAAGCTACCGATGAGTCTTTGGGTATTTTCATTTTTTATTATAGCGTCAGCTTGTGCGCACGAGGCGCCTATGAATAAGAGTGTTGCGACTTCAGATACTGAGGTCGATATTCATAACTATGGTCGCAGCGTTGTACTCCATTTTACCAAAGGGAGCTCGCAGTTAAAAATTGGAGAACAGATCAAACTTCAAGAGGTTGTTAATAATGTGGGTGCAGACAATATTGATAAAATAGAATTAGCGGTTTGGTCAGATAAGGCCTTTCCAAGAACAGGAAAGAGTTTACCTAAGTCAGATTTGGACTTGGCAAATTCTCGGATAGATAGGGTTAAGGACTTTCTTAAGGATCATATGAGTGCTCCGAGCATAAAGGCATATAATATGGCAGATACCTCAAATTGGTTGGCCAAGGCCTTTAGGACTGACGATGCAGAAATTAAATCTGTATTTAGCAAGGATGCGAGCGTGCCTATGGAGCGACAAGATTTTAATACTATAGCTCGAGATGGGGCTGAGTCTTTGGCTGTTGTGGTCATTGTTAGGAAAAAATAGATTTTAGAATCATTTGGATGGAGTGAGAATTCGACTCCGTCCATTTTCCTGTATTCATTTGTAAAGTCTAGCGTTTAACCAAAGCCGAAATCCCATCGAAACCTTATTATAGTCGTTCCAATATTCAAAATGTCTCTGTGGCGACTTAACTAAAAGTTTTTGCCAGTCGATGGGCCCAAAGTAAGAAGCTGACCCCAAATTAAATAGTATAACAGCAGAAAAAGACTCGGCAAACCACTCATGAATATTGGTCATGGCATATTCTGAAATAACATTTTTTCTTTTGAGCTCTTGATCTGTTGCATTTAGATAAAGAGTTTGAAAGGGAGACGGCATAAAAAATACTTGCGAATAAAAACTCGAGATATCCGATCGTGCCAAACCTTTCCAACCGCCGAATCTTTCAGCCAAATCCGCAAGTTTTAAAGCTGATAGTTTTTCAAATAGATAAACATGTCCAATCTCATGAGCAAGTGCCGCTACCAAATCAACTCTTTCTGGGGGCGACAAGGGACGCTCTGAATATGAGTGATGCCCGCCAATACTAATGGCGTTCGCTTCTCTGTGAAAGGAGGCAATATTATTTAGCGAGTCATGACTTAAGAAGGCATAAATATGGCGAAGGCCTTTAAGATTTGAAACTAGGTTTCTTGGAAATGCGGATTCGAGTAGCTTTAGAAGTTCTAAGAGCACAACTGATGAATGGGAATCCGTGTGATCAATAGCGACGATGCCAAATTCTGTAAAAAGCTTCTTTTGCACTTTATAGGCCGCAGAATTATTTTTTAAATCCAATTTGAGGTGATTGGGTAATTTGAAGGCTAAATTGTTGGCCTTAATTTTCGCATCGAGGGGCGATGGGTCCAATACATTGGAGCTACCATCACCATCCATATCGGGATCCTGTGGATACAGTATGCGAGTTGGTTCGTTGTCAACAATCGCTGTCCAATCTGGAATTCCATTTTTATTTGTATCAATATTAACATAATACGCCAGGCAACTGAGCCAGGCGAAGCGCTCTCTTTCTAAAAGTTCATTTCGATGAAGAATCAGCCAGGTTTTATAGAGCCTTGGAAAGTTCTCCTGAGTTTGTATTTGGCCAATTAGTAGCGGAATTTGACTTTCCCAATTGTACGGTAGGACCTCTGGAGTGATAATAACGGGTGGCGGGGGCAGAATTGCCTTTAGGTGCACTTTAAATGGTGCACAAAAAAGTTTTGCAAAAGCAAAATCTGAAAAAAAATAAATGCATAAAAATATGGATAAAAAAATTTTTGTGGAGTTGCGCAAGTTGAGATTTTTGCGTCCATTTTAATTTAAGTCTACGGAATCTTGGTCTAGTTTGACGCATGCTTTTTTAAGTCAAACGCAAGTACTTGTTATCCTTTAAAAGAGTTCTTTATCTAAATGCAAAAAACTGCCAGGCTCATGGTTCTACTTATTGTTGGTAAAAGATTTAGTGGTAACGGAGGTTCTTTCTTTTTTCAGTTGGTTTTATGTGAAAAACCTGAGTTCAGGGTCGGTAAGACAGTTAAACTGATTGCCGGGGCAGCAGCCAATTTATACTTACTGACCCACCCATAACCGGGACCGAAACCGAAAAACCGAGATCCGTTGCAGCTGCCCCGAAACTGCACTACGTAACTAGACTATTAACAAAGAAAGAATATGGTAATAGATACATTTGTAACTGTACATTTGTAACTGTACATTTGTAACAAAAGGCTCTTTCTCAATTGACCATGAGTCAAAATGCCTGATCTCGATCGATGGGACCACGCCTAGTTCGATTTGGAGTTGGCGAGTTCTTTGCAGAATAATCGGGGACAGTCTGCTATGCAGCTAACTAAACAGTCTGCTACGCAGACTTAAGAATTTTTCGAAGTAGAGACTTTTCGTTGAAATTTTTACGTCTGCTTTCGCAATTTCAACTAGGGTCAGGATAGCAATTTACGCTCAGTTAATTGAAGGGGGCATGATGAAGAAAAAAATCTTAATTAATGAACAGAAAGAGCAGCGGGTGAAATTTATGAAAACGAAAAAAAAATTTTTAAAAAATCTTGAAAGTGTTGTGAAAACCCAAACTTCTACTCGAATTCAATTCGACTCTTCGGAAGATGCATACCGCCAAATTAACAAAATATCTTTTGGCCAGAACTTTAAGGTCTTGATAGGTAATTTTAAAAGCGAAAATATTGTATCTCAATCTAACCAATCAAGGTTGCTGTAATAATGTGATGATTGCCATCATCCATAAGGCTTACTTCTTGCTCCGGCAATAGAATACCATCCATTGCAAACTCAATATTGCCACCGCATAATGCCTTCGGGTTCATGATGGAGATCAAATACTGAGAACGGCCATACATATAAGATATTTCATAACTCTTCCAGTCGGATGGTATATTAGGAGAAAGCTTAAGACTATTGCCTCGCACTTGAAAGCCCAGTATAGATTCGAGCCCCGCTCGGTAATACCATGAGGCGGATCCTGTATACCAACTCCAGCCACCACGCCCTTCGTGCTTAGGTCCAGAATAAATGTCAGCCGCAATGACATAAGGTTCAATTCTATATTCTTTTGCTAGTTCAGTAGTTTTCGAATGTTGAATTGGATTTAACATTTGAAATAGTTCAAAGCATTCATTTCCAAGCCCGAGTTTGGCGTAGGCCATAACCACCCAAATGGCCGCGTGAGTGTACTGACCGCCATTTTCTCGAACGCCAGGAACATAGCCTTTTATATATCCTGGATCCTTGTTTGTCTGGTCAAATGGTGGCGTGAACAATAGAATAA
>JAYVXS010000222.1:0-4184 GCA_043784965.1 Bdellovibrionales bacterium | reverse complement strand
CCGTGCCAAAGTCTTTATCAACATAATCATCTGCGATAATCGGAATTTTTCGATTGGATAAGGGCAGAACCACATTCTTGCCAATAAATTTTTTGTATCTTTCGTCTTCAGGATGAACTGCAACCGCAGTATCCCCCAACATGGTTTCAGGCCGAGTGGTCGCAACCGTCAAAATTTCTTCACTATGCTCTATTGGATAATCAATGTGAAAAAGAGTGCCCTTGGTTTCTTTATGCTCCACTTCAAGATCACTGATTGCAGTTTCAAGTGGGCTAGACCAATTGATCAGCTTTGTCCCCTTGTATATGAGGCCCCGTTTATGAAGATCTACAAAAACTTTTCGCACCGAGCGACTCACGCTTTCATCAAGTGTAAAAACCTGGCGGTCCCAATCACACGAATCACCAAGGCGTTTCATTTGATCGTAAATTCGCGTGCCGTATTGGCGCTTCCAGTCCCAGACTTTCTCAAGAAATTTTTCACGTCCCATTTCTTTACGATCTAATTTTTCTTTTTTTAGTTCGCGCTCAACAACAGATTGTGTGGCAATTCCGGCATGATCGGTACCAGGTATCCAAACCACATTGAAGCCCATCATGCGCTTATAGCGAATGAGGACATCTTGAATGCTATGATCAAGCGCATGACCAAGATGAAGATGACCCGTTACATTTGGCGGCGGAAGTATTATGCTATACGGTGGTTTAGTAGACTGATCGGCGCCCTTAAAATACCCACCAGACTCCCACCACTGATAAATACGCGCCTCGACTTCAGTCGGTGCATAACGATCACTCAAAGAATTTGGCTTAATTTCACTCATTATTTACATCCCCCAGTGCTTTATAAGTTTAGCACTTTCAAGGGAGTGGAGACAACTTCATTCGCGGAGTTCTTCGCTTGGATTAATTTCGTAAAATCTGAAACTATGCTCATTAATTTCTTGAACCTGGTCGAGGCTTTCTAACTCGAGCCCTGCGTCAGGTATAAAGAGCTCAGCTCCCAGTGAAGCTTTCATTTGTGCCTGTGAGTTGACTGGCGAGATCTGTAGAAAAATTGTGACGACTAGAACGCCAAAAAACAAAAGCGCTGCTGAGCTCATTTTGTATAGTTTTTTTGCTTTCACGTGAGGGCTCCGAAAAGGTTCGTTTTATTAAGACTACATATCTCATAGCGAATGATGTGCCACGCTGTTTGGCCATAAAACCGAGCTCGCAAATCCGCAGTGACTGATTGTTGGCCGCTTTTGCAAAATTAGTTACCGGGAGGGGGTTTGCCCCTAGTAAACTACTTTGCCCCTAGACATAGGTAATAGACATAGGTAAATATCGCGCGTAAATATCGCGCGCTCGAAATAGCTCGGCAAAACCATAGGGTCATGAAGGCTCTAACCTTGCATAAGATCGAGGTCCATCGAGTCATTATAAGACCTGATTGGAACCCTAATATAGAGGTCGCCTATTACCTTGTTTTAAATGTAAATGAATTTGAGAACATATTGCATGTGGTCTCAAAGAGAGCTGAAAATGAAACTTTTTTAGAAATCTTAGAAAATTGGCGCCGGACTTCTTTTCCCGCAAATCTATCATTGTGCCGTGAACTTTTTCATAAAAACTAACGACATGAATTTTTTAAATTGGCGATTTAAGGCCCTTACTCAAGTGGCTCGAAGCGCTGTTCGTCTTTAAAGAGTTCCGGATTTAGATTTTCACGCTCGGGCTCAAAATCTTTCAAATCTTTTTGGCCTTTGCGGCGCGCCGAAGACTTTGCTTGTCGAAATCTGGCAAACCCCTCATCATCAGCCCGCGGATCAAAATTAATCGAAAAACTTAAAAAGAGCGATTGCCCATAGGCCGCATTCGTACCCAAAAAAGTTTGCGCATAGCCCAGTCTGAATTGCCAGCCTGGCTCGGGCTTATAACCACCCCAGACCCGAGCGTCAATAGACGACGGATTATAGGCTGCAAAATAATGACTGCCCCCCATAACTTGATCGGTTAGTGCCGAGCGATAAATTGAATTATTTGAATCTGAAAGAAAGCTGAGTTCACCTTCAACTCCTGCACCAATTAAAAAACTTTTTCCCAATGGTCTATCAAAGCCACCGCCATAGAGCATGAGTTGAGAAAAGCCTTGATCACGATACTCAACACCAAGATGTAGAAATGGGTTGCCAAATGAATAGGGTCTGAAAAAATAAATTTGCGCTCGTAAAAAGTCAGCTCCATCGCTAAGTAGAGCGTCTCCACCTGAGACATTGAATGGCGTAGTCGCATAGGAACCTTCAATTTCGCCTACAAGCCTAGAGAACTTTCCTGATAGAATATAGTCGAGCCCGACAAAGGCTTCACTAACCCCTGAGTTATTTCGTAAAACTGAACCTGTACTAGAATTGACGTTCACCATCCCGCCACCAAAATAAGCCGATGATTTTTCAGTTAAATTATACCTAAGCTTGGGACGCATTTGATAAACTTGAATTTTATTTCCGCTTGGCAACGTATTAAATATGTTTGTACCACTCGAACTCAAATTTGCATTTGAAGAAAAATACTCAGTGAACACGCTAAAGCGCCAAAAGTCAGCGCGCCAATAACCTGGCGGCACCTCACTGACAGCGCCGGCACGCCCATACTCAGCAAAGGCCAAGAGCGCAATCCCTATCGCGGTAAAAATTAAAATACCTTTGCTCAGACTGAGAATCTTTTTGATCATCTTTACAATTTAGGGGGCATATGATCTCTTGTCATTGAATTCTTCATCGAAAAATGTGGTGCAAAGCAATGAAACAAAAAAAGTCTCCACTAGTAATTATTTTTACGACAGTTTTTATTGATCTCATAGGCTTTGGAATCATTATTCCGCTCAGTCCCTATCTCGCGAGGCAGTTCAATGCAACTGCTGTAGAAATTGGCTGGTTAATGGCGATTTACTCGCTCACACAGTTTTTATTTTCACCTTTTTGGGGCTCCCTCAGTGATCGGATCGGAAGACGCCCTGTCATCCTAATTTGTCTTGCCGGCGGTTTCTCCTCTTATTTGATGTTTGCTTTTGCAACGCACTTGAGTTCGCTTTTTGTAGCTCGAGCATTGGCGGGCGCATTTGGCGGAAATATTTCAACAACTCATGCCTATATAGCAGATATTACGACTAAAGAAAACCGCTCTAAAGGTATGGGGCTTTTGGGGGCGGCTTTTGGTCTTGGCTTTATTTTCGGCCCCCTGATGGGCGGCCTACTCTCAATTGTAGGCGAAAATTTCGGTCACCTCCCACCATTTGGCAAGAGCTTTTCTTCAGTAGGTGCCGCCGCCCTTTGCTTGGGAAATTTTGTATTTGCCTATTTTAAATTGCCCGAAAGTCGAAATACTTTGCACCCAATTTCTGAAAATCATTCAGACCTAAAAGCCAATCGCCTCAAAAGAATATTTCAAGAACTACTTCGGCCGCTTTCAGGTCAGCTTATGGCGATTTTCTTTTTGAGCGGTTTAGCAATGGCCCAAATGGAGTCGATGTTGTTTCCATATATGTCTGATCACTTTGGTTGGGATATGAAACTATCTAGCTATGGCTTTGCTTATGTTGGCGTCCTTATGGTTTTAACTCAAGGCTATTTTGTGCGCAAATGGATGCCTCGATTTGGCGAGGAACGAACTCTCATGATTGGCCTCGTTTTATTTGCAATTTCACTTGCAGGAATTGCCCTGAGCCAGAATATCTTATTTATGGGCATCGTCATGACTCTACTCGCAATTGGCAACGGACTCATGCGCCCCCCCAATCTGGGCCTAATCAGTCAATTGACTCCACCAGAAGATCAAGGCCTTGTAATGGGTGTCACAAATTCTCTTTCTTCACTTGGGCGAATTTTCGGGCCAATTTTGGGCGGCGTTTTATATCAACAGCTTTCGCAAAGTTCACCGTTTTGGTTCGCCGCAATTCTCGTAGGCGCAGCAGTGATTTTATTGATGACATTGAAAAAGAGATTGCGCCAAAAACTGGCGCCGCAAACTTAAAAAAGGAGATCACCGTGTCGCAAAATTTTTTAAAGACCATGAGCTCTATTCTACTGACGCTCTTGATCGGTTCACTTACACAAGCAAAAATAATTCATCAGAAAATTGAATATAAAGACGGCGCAACCGCACTCGAAGGAGTGCTGGTGTACGACGACACAAAGACTGGCC
>JAYVXS010000221.1:0-13207 GCA_043784965.1 Bdellovibrionales bacterium | reverse complement strand
CCATAGAGAGCGATGACAGTTGAACCCATTTTAAACATGCCGAGCTCAGCGCCGCGAGTGATTGGCTTGGGCGGATCATAAGTATACTCACGCACATGTTCCTCAGCACTACGACGATTTGTACAAATGTTTTCGTCGTAGAACATTTCAATATTACCGACGTTGGTGGCAGCAACCATCACCAGGGCAACTTTTCCGAAAGTTGGTGATTCGATGAGTGTGACAACACGTTCATTCTCAGCAAATAAATTAGAAATGTTTTGCACACTCCAATTGTTTACCGGCCAGAAGTCTCCGGGAATATGACAACTCCAGAAGATCTTTCCATCAACTGAACTGTGGACCCTGTGATAATCCGTAGGACACAAATAGTAAGTGATGAAGGTGCCGCCCTCAAACTCACTTGCAAGGCTTGAGTTCCTCAAGAGCTCGGCGCAGTTGTAGGACTTCGCCTTAGCCTGCATGAGCTTCTGTGAATCAATTTTACCGGCACTTGTAACCACGGCATCACAAGGATGTAAAATCCCCTGCCCGATCGGCCTCAAGCCTGGCTTTAGTTTTCTGGTAAAAAATTCGCCAAGTGAAGCATACTGCGATAAATCCTTTTCGGCTTCATCAACGCGAATTCTATAAAACTCCGCAAATTTTTGAATGATTAAGTGATTCATGGGTTCAGGCCACTCTTGGTGGGCCAATTTACCAACCCAATGGCTAAGATCACTTTTTGGAAGAACCGGCATAAGGAGTTTGAGCAACAAATTGTTCATCATTTTCAAATAATATCATGGCAACTATGCATAAGGCTCGTCAAATAATAAGTGTTCTCTTCAGCGACCCATTAGGTTGGATACGAAAAGGAGCATTTATTATTTGAGTGACCTCAGATAGGCAAATTTTGCAATCGAAGCCAAATTTATAATATGCTTATTGTGTAAGCACTGTTTTTGACGTATTTTAGATCGACTCTACATAGCTACCCTGACATTTAAAATAACAGCTAATTTCTTTTGGGAGAATACCCAACTTTATGAGCCAAATTTTTGAACAAATCAAAGTCGGCCTTAACGACGACTTGAGAGAAAAGCTTTTACTGCTTTCACCTGACTTTCAAGACTACCAGGTTTTGAGAAAATCAGTTGATGCGAGAAAAACTCCACACTGGGTTTATGCAGTCGAAGTTTTCGCGGCCAATGAAAAAATACCGCATCAAGAGTTCATATTAGATCCTGTGGCATCTCAGAACAACGAAACTCCAATTATCGTTGGCAGCGGTCCGGCGGGCCTGTTTGCAGCACTCCGATTTGTTGAACGTGGCATTAAGTGTATCTTACTAGAACGCGGCTCTCAGAGTGAAAAACGCATTGGTGCGATCAATCGATTTTGGCGCTACGGCGAGCTCGATCCGCACAATAATGTCTGCTTTGGTGAGGGTGGCGCGGGCCTATACTCCGACGGAAAACTCATCACCCGCATCAAATCGCCGCATATCCCATACGTCATGCACAAATTAGTTGAGTTTGGTGCACCAGAAGAAATTAAGTATTTGGCTAATCCGCACGTCGGCAGTGATCGCATCAGACGAGTCATTCCAAAACTTCGGGAGCATTTGAAGCAAAATGGCTGCAGTATTCATTTCGACACTTGCGTGAGTTCTCTTATCACCAATTCTAGTAATCAGGTATTGGGAGTTGAAACTCAACGCGGCGAAAAGTTTTTATCTCAGCATGTAATATTAGCTACCGGACATTCAGCACAAGATGTCTTTAAATTTTTAGAAAAATCCCAAGTCCTTATAGAAGCAAAAAGCTATGCCTTAGGTTTACGAATTGAGCACCCACAATCGGCTGTCGACAAAATGCAATTCAAAGAATTTGCCGGCCATCCCTCTCTTGGTTCGGCGAATTATAAACTTGTGAATCACGATATTACCAGTGGCGTGGGCGTCTATAGCTTTTGCATGTGTCCGGGTGGCTATGTCCTTTCAAGTGGGACAGAGGCCGGCGCAATCGTAGTCAACGGCATGAGCAACTATCATCGCAATTCAGGCTTTGCCAACTCGGCAGTCGTGGTGAGTATCGATGCTCAGCAGTTTGGTCAGGATATTTATGGCGGAATGAAATTGCGCTCTCAGCTTGAAACCGCAGCCTTTAAACAGGTTCAAAAAGCTGGCGGCAGCAAAGAAATCCCGGTGCAAAAAATTTCTGACTTCTTGAAGATGAAAAAAGGTGATGCCCTAAAATCATCATCGCCTTCTGGAGTGATCGCCACCGAACTACATCGCTTAATGCCAGACTGGATTCGCGAAAGACTCAGCGAAAGCCTTGAAGTCTTCAATCAACAAATGCGCGGCTTCATTCACAAAGAGGCTCAATTTCACGGAGTTGAAACCAGAACTTCTTGCCCTGTTCGAGTTACTAGAGATGCCACGACTCTTGAGTCTATAAGCCACAAGGGACTCTATCCATGCGGCGAAGGGGCCGGCTATGCAGGCGGAATCACCAGTGCCGCCTGTGACGGTATCAACTGTGCTGAAAAAATTATCGCGCAGTTGGCGCATCAAACTCCGGATGCTAAAATTCAGCGTGATCTTCAGATTCTTTGAGCGGCTCTTCTTCAATTATTTCTTCAAAATGCTCTTCCTCTATGATGGTCGCCACTTCAACAACCGGCGCACTAGCAGCCAATAATTCGGCCTTGGCTTTTTCTTCAGCGAGCAATACCGCATCAGCTAGTTTCTGCTCATAGCGCTTCAGCCAAGTTACATCTTTATCTTCAACAGGCGTCCCCAGCATCAAGGCCTCAGCAATATCTTCAGCTCGCTCACGTTCGCGCTTTTCTTTCTCACGTTTTTTCTCATTTTCAAAAAACTCGCTCGAAGTATGAATATCAGAGAGCTGGTCGGTAATTTGAATTAGTTCGCTCTCCCCTTCTGAGTAAGAACTGCTGAGCCCGGTAGACAGTTCATCGGCCAAATCTGAGAGATTTTGTTTTTCGTCTTCGGGATCGCCAATTCCTTCTGGAATCAACTGATCAATCTCACTGAGACTTGGCAATTCTTTCAAGTTCCTTAGGCCAAATATTTCAAGAAACTTTCGTGTCGTTCCGTACTGCATTGGCTTGCCTGGCAACTCACTTTTACCTTGAAAGTTGACCAGTCCACGATCCATTAGCGCACGCAGTAAATGCCCACTTTCAACGCCACGAATCTGATCAATTTCAGATTTAATTATGGGTTGCTTATAGGCAATGATCGATAAGGTCTCAAGCGAAGGGCCGGTCAATTTAAACGGCCGCTCTTTTGTCATACGCAGCAAGAATTGGGCGTTATCAGGTTTTGTTCGCAATTGATAACCACCAGCGATTTCTTCTAGCATCACACCGCGTTCAGCAGCCGCAAATCGAGAGGCCAAAACATCAAGTGCTCTCGATATGTCCTTTGATTTAATATTAGTTCCACGAAAAGCTTCACGCATAAGACTGATCGACACAGGTTTGTCGTATGAAAACAATAAACTCTCGATTATTGAGTAAAATCTTTCAGTATCCACAAACTCAAATGGCAAATCACTATCTGACGTCGGTTCGGCCAGAAGCTCAGTGTTGGAATCGGCGATGGCGGCATCAGCAATATGTTCGTCATTATTATTCACAATGGGATTTTCATTAGGAGACTCTGCCATCAGTTCGCTATTGGCTTCAACATCAGTTTCGGCATTAGTTTCCCTATTGGTGCCTTCGGCTTCGCATTTAGCTTCGGCTTCGCATTTAGCTTCGGCTTCGGCACCAGCCTCCAATGCCTCGACTACTGTCCCAGCTATTATTTCATGAGCGATGCCATCCGTTTCAATAAAATTAAATTCATCTTTAAACTGCCATCGTATGCCCTCAAGACTATCTTGAGGTATTTCGGTCTGAGTCACTGGAGTCACTGCCGTTTCCGTTAATCTCTCTTCAGCAGTTATCTCTCTATCATTTTCTATATAAATTTCTTTCTCACTCATGCGCTATCACTCCTCAAATATTTTGTTCAGACCCATACTCGGGGCCAAACGCGGGCGCCACTTTATTTTCAAACCCAATCTCAATGAGCTCTTCAGACGCAATGTTAGGCGCCACTTCAGCCGTCTCTTCAGCCGTCTCTTCAAGCGTCGTTATAGGTGCGGTTAAAATCGGCTCTAATTTCATCTCAAGCGTCTCATCTAGATTCGCCTCTAGAGCCACATCTACAGTTGCATCCAGATTCATCTCTACTTCCGACTCCCCGGCTTGCTGGTACTCAGGCATGGGCTCCGCTAGTGGGGCGAATTGGAAATGTGGCTCAAGTGCAATTTCGGCATTCAAAATTTCTTCGTCAGTCGCTGCCGCGACCCCATCTTCAAAAATACTGTTCTCTTCATCTAGATCATCTATAGATAGCGGCTCAGTCATTGCAAAACTAGTTTGCGCTGCTTCAGCTGCCACATTTTCTGGAGCCAAATCATCAGCCGTCATATCGACGAATACCTTCTTGTTCTGAAAGAGTTTGTCGCTCAAACCTAAGTTATCGGCTGAATCGAACTCTTGCACCCGTTCTAATCCGGCACTGGCAATCTCAGTCTTCGCTTCGATGTGTATATCTGAGAAAACTTCGCTTTGAAAAAGCGAAACAAAACCAAGCCTACCAAGCTCTAAGATAGATAAAAAAGTAATTAAGAGTTGGGTACGAAAATCTTTGGGATCAGCATTTACTGTATCCTTAGCAACTATGTCAGCTAATAATACTCTACGACCGACAATCAGACGATCCTTAATCTGCATGATACGGCTTGCAATTGACAAGGTCTTAGCCTTGACCTGATGTACGGCACTTTTCATTTTCTTAATTGTACGACGATAGGCTCCGATCAAAGCAAACAGCGCATTATCTGCTTCAATGACTACCGCACCCATTTGATCTTCGGCGCGGTAAGTGGCTCCCCTACCAAAAACATCTCGACCCAGCAAATATCTCTTAATTAAATTTTTACCGGCGGCTTGAAATTTTTGGTACTCAAGCAGCATTTGTACCAATTCTTTGCGTGGATCCTCAGTGTCTGAGACTTCGCCATCTTCATTGTAGTTCGGGAGAAGCATTCGAGACTTAATCTGCAGAAGAGTAGCCGCCATTGCAACAAAGTCACCAGCGACTTCAAGATCAAGCTCTTTCATGAGCCGAATATGCTCCATATATTGAGTCGTAATCTCAAAGATATTGATATCAAAAATATCCATCTCATCTTTACGAATTAGATAGAGTAAGAGCGGCAAAGGGCCTTCGAATTTTTGTAAATGAACACGATAACTCAAATGTTAATTTCTCCAATTTGGCATCATTGAATCAATTGCGACGCTCTGATGCAAGAAGCTTTTTCATATCCACAATAAAAATGAATGCATTAAATTAAGCACTCGACGGGAGCTGCTTGAATCATTGGCATTTTTAAGAAACGATTCGGGTCGCCGCCCACATGAAAAGATGGCTGAAAAAATTAACCGGGATCAGAATGATTCTAAATCCACCAAACATTAAAACGAATAGTAATACCATATTAATGGTGCCCTGATGTTCGTACATTTTGCGATTGAGTTCGTAAGGCAGAAAGCGCTCTACGACTTTTCCTCCGTCTAGTGGATGAAAGGGAATTAAATTAAAAAATGCTAAAACCAAATTTACCTGCATAAAACTCACCAACATGGTTTCGGCCGCCGATGAGGTTTCACTTGGACCCGCTGAAAATAGTATGGCAATTAAAATGGCCGCGACAATAGAAAGAAAAATATTTGAAAGTGGGCCCGCAAGTGCGATCCAAAACATATCCACTTTTGGATTTTTTAGATTGCGAGTATTAACTGGCACGGGCTTAGCCCAACCAAAAAAAGGAAAGCTCGAAACGGTGGCTAAAATGGGCAGAATAAATGTGCCTAGCATATCCGCATGGGCCATAGGATTTAAAGTGAGCCGCCCTTGTTGTTCCCCGGTGTTATCGCCTCTTAACTTTGCAACCCAAGCGTGGGAAAACTCATGAAAACAAAGCGCGAACAAAAAGGGAATATATCCGATTGCGAGCTTCGCCAGCATCTCAAGAACATCGGCATTGCGGCTCATTTGTCTCCTACAATTTGTTTAACTTTCAACACAATATCCGCGATTGAAGTCCCTGGGCCAAAAACTGCGGCGATCCCCTGAGCTTCGAGCGACTTTGCGTCTTCGTTAGGAATAATTCCCCCAACAAATATTGGCTTATCGAGATTCTTTTGCTTTAAGAGCTTCTGGATTGCACTTACCAATGGTAAATGCGCCCCCGAAAGAATTGATAGCCCGACAATGTCAACATCCTCTTGCAAGGCCGCACTAACTACCATTTCAGGCGTCTGATGAAGTCCCGTATAAATCACTTCGAAGCCCGCATCGCGCAACCCGCGCGCGACTACTTTTGCCCCTCGATCGTGACCGTCTAATCCTGGTTTTGCCACAAGAACACGAATTATTTTTTGCATTGACTGATCCTACAACATAGTTAGACTGACGTGCAAGTGGAGGATCACATGTCTTTAGAACCCGTTAAACTTTCGAGCCAACTCGCCTTAACTCATCTCTCAGCAGAAGAAAAAACCTTTAAGGAAGCTGTGCGTGATTTCAGCGAGGGCGAAATTAAGCCTCTCGTTAGTAAAATGGATGAAGAGTCCCAATTTGACGCCAAACTATTGCCAAAGCTTTTTGAAATGGGACTTATGGGCATTGAGTCGCCAGAAAAATACGGCGGCTCAGGATCCTCTTTTTCGATGGCTTGCTTTGCAATCGAAGAGCTTGCGCGAGTTGATGGATCAGTTAGCGTTTTAGTGGATGTTCAGAACACCTTAGTCACGAATGCCTTTCTGAAGTGGGGAAATGACGCCCAAAAATCAAAATATTTGCCAAAGCTTTCTCGCGATACGGTTGGCGCATATGCGCTATCTGAGAGCACTTCTGGCAGCGATGCCTTTGCCTTAAAGCTTATAGCCCAAGACAAAGGCGACAAATATATACTAAACGGCTCAAAACTTTGGATCACAAACGCCAATGAAGCGGGAGTTTTTTTGGTTTTTGCAAGCATCGACAATAAATTGGGCTACAAAGGAATAACTGCTTTTGTGGTTGAAAAAGGCTTTCCGGGATTTTCAGTAGGTAAAAAGGAGAATAAGCTCGGAATCAGAGCGAGTTCAACCTGTGAATTACTTTTTCAAAACTGTGAAGTGCCTAAGGCAAATATCATGGGTGAAGTTGGCAAAGGCTACAAAATTGCCATTGAAACTCTTAATGAAGGGCGCATCGGTATTGGCGCGCAAATGGTCGGAATCGCGCAAGGAGCCTATGAAGCAACGCTTGCTTATGTTCGATCTCGCGAACAATTTGGCAAATCCATTTCTTCTTTTCAGGGAGTTCAATTTCAACTCGCTGAAATGCGCCTTAGTCTCGAAGCCGCGCGCCTCATGGTTTACAATGCGGCACGCCTGAAGGATTCGGGACAAGAGTTTATTTTGTCGGCAGCAATGGCAAAACTCTATTCTTCGCGAGCTGCTGAAAAAATATGCTCAACCGCGATCGATCTCTTTGGCGGCAACGGATTTACTAAAGAATATCCAGTTGAAAAATTTTGGCGCGACGCTAAGATTGGTCAAATCTACGAAGGCACAAGCAATATGCAGCTCAATACAATTGCAAAAGCAGAGTTGGACTAACCTACAGGCCAGCTCCCTCATTAGACTTTTTTTACTAGTCGGAAGGTTCTATCAATAGAATATCAAAACTATTGATTGTTTCCATTTTCAAGGTTAAAAGAGCACACCAATTTTTAGTAGGAGTCGGTATGCGAATCTCTCTAAATTCACTCAGTCAATATCTCAAAGAAAAGCGAGAAGAGTGCGGCATGAGTCAGCTCGATGTAGCCAAGCAACTTGGCTACTCCTCCCCCCAGTTTGTTTCCAATTGGGAGCGCGGGATTGTCGCTCCGCCAATTGAAACCATCGCGGTTTTAATTGATCTTTATAAAATTCAAGCCTCACAAGTCATACAGAAAATCGTTGAAGACACCCAGTATTATCTTCAGGGGCACTTAAGTACTCCTAAAAAACGCAAAGCCACTGTCAAAAAGCAGATCCACTAATTATAGATTTAGAGCCTCAATGCCAGACTTCTAAAAGTGCTTAGCAGTCAATGTTTGGGCTTGATTCGGTTGATATTTAAATTCATTCATAATAGTCTGCTCTGGCGAGGACGTGCCCCGGAGATGATGCAAAAAAATAGACTCTTGATCATTCGATTTTCTAGCTTTGGCGATATTGTGCAGGCTATTTCAGTGCCCTATCATTTCTCAGAGAATTTTATAAATTCTGAAGTTCATTGGTTAGTACGAGATGACTACGCTGAAATCCTCGAACCTCAATCTACAATTTCAAAGGTAATTCCCTATACACGAAGTACCGGCACAATCGGCCTCCTCCGCCTAGCGTGGAAGCTGGCCGGAAAACGCTATACTCATCTTTACGATGCACATAATAATTTGAGATCGCACATCGTGCTGATGGTTTTTATCCTTCGCATGCTTTTAAGCTTTTTTACGTTCAACCCCTATAGCTTTTCATTTTTACGTAGACCTAAAAATCGAATAAAAAGATTCTTTCTTTTTACCTTACGAATAAATAAATTTGACAAACCATTTGTTGCAAGTTTTTCATTTCTCGAGCCTTTAACTAAATGGGGCATAGGTTATGATTCGCGAAATATTTTAGGCTTGAGTCGCTTTAAGGTTTCGGATGCCGCACGTGAAAAAGCGGTGAGTGTTTTACGAGAACTTTCTATTGAGCCACTGAGCTTTATAAGTCTCGTGCCTTCAGCCGCTTGGAAAATGAAACGCTGGCCGGTCCCCTACTGGAAAAGACTGATCGCCGATTCGCCCGGACGAACCTTTATTATTTTAGGTGGACCAAAGGATCGCTTTTGCAAAGAGATCACTGCCGTTGCACCTGAGCGTGTTTTCAATATGTGTGGCGAACTTAGCCTCATTGAAAGCTGTGCCATGATTGGCTTTTCGAGTAAAGTTGTTTCAGGTGATACCGGACTATTGCATGTCGCGGATCAAATGCAGATTCCAACGATCGCACTTATTGGACCTACTGCATTTGGATTTCCATCTTCTCCAAAAACCATCACTCTACAAAAAAATATGGATTGTCAACCCTGCTCAAAAGATGGCCGAGGTAAATGTCGAAATAAGCTTTATCAAAAGTGCCTAGTTGATCTACGACCTGAATTCGTAGCTTATAAAACATTTGAAGACCTGCCTCAGTGATTTATTCTATTGCTTATCGACTTTTTATTTACCCGAGTCTTTTTCTCTTATTTCAGCTGCTAGCGGCATTTAGTCCTAAGGTGAAACGAGCCCTCGAGTTGAGGCAGCCAACAGATGCAAAACTACCTTGGCTAAACTTCCCAGCTTCAACTCGACCTATTTGGTTTCATTGTGCGTCAGGAGAATTTGAGTATGCTAAGCCGGTTATCAATGCTCTCAAACTCAGAAACCCAGAAATTAAAATTCTTTTAACTTATTTTTCTCCATCTGTTCTGGACTCAATTGTAAGTTTTAAAAATTTGGACTTTTATTGCCCGCTTCCCTGGGATCAGCCAAAGATATTGCGAGAATTTCTCGCTCACCATGCCCCGCGAGCACTGCTAATTGCCCGTACCGATGCCTGGCCCGAAATGCTCACTCAAACACAAAAATTGAAGATTCCTTCGTTGCTGTTTTCTGCGACGCTGGCTAAGCAAAGTTCGAGAATGAGTTGGTTCGCGAAACCCTTTACCGCATGGACTCTTGGGATGCTCAAAGAAATTCATTGTGTCAGTCCAGAAGACTTTGAGAATTTTAAAGCTTTAGGCCTTGAGAAAATCACCAAGATCTGTGGCGACACCCGGTACGATCAAGTCATAGACCGACTGAAAAATCCAAAACCACTTAAAGATGCACTTTTTCGCCACAAACCAAACGAAAAAATTGTCGTCGCCGGCAGCACCTGGCCTGAAGATGAAGAAATTCTTTTGGATTTGATTCATAAATCTATGAAGAAAACTTCAAATTTTAGGTTTGTACTTGTGCCTCATGAGCCAACCTCTACACATTTGGCGCAATTGAAACAAGCGGCAGAATCTTTGGGAATACATACTGAGTTCTATTCTCAAATTGATGTTTGGAAGCCAAATTCCATTTTGCTTGTCGATCAAGTTGGTATATTGGCTGAGCTCTATGCTTATGGCGTTATTGCCTTTATTGGCGGCTCATTTCGAAAAAGTGTTCATAGCGTCATGGAACCCCTTGCAGCAGGCTGCATCAGCGTCGTTGGCCCCAAGCATAGTAATAATCGCGAAGCTATATTTATGAAAAAAATCGCCCTCAAAAGTTTCGCGAAATTTAGTCCGGTTACTGAGATCAAAGGTGCCAAGGATTTTTTGCGGCTTTTGGATTTGATCGAAAGACAAGATTTGTCTGAGCTTAGTCGAGAAATTCAAAGTCTCATCACAGCAAGAGCAGGAGAAGCAACTGAAAAAACTCTACTTTGGTTAGCCCCACACCTTAAATAGCATATCAGTTCTTAAATTTCTCAAGAAAAACTAAACTTCGAACTCCGAACCAACTGAAGTCCTCGCCGTTTACAATAGCCGACGCGGCTCCAAAGTCATTTAAGCCCTTCGACATCTTTAAAAATGGATAGGGCTCGCTTGAAAATAACAATAAACTTTTGGGCAAAAGCTCCTGCATTTCAAATTCATAGTATTTTTTTGTATGACGGCTAATTCTTTCGCCCAAACCCAAGTGTGTCAGCACGCTGGCAATGAAGGTGTCTTGGTTGATCGTCATCCAAGGCTTTCGCCAAATCACATACACTAGATTTTCAATCTCACTATCAATAGGTTTAATCCATTTTAAAACGCCCGGAATTTCTTTGGGCGATCGGGCTCTTATTTCTAATGCGGCCACTCTTTGCCAACGTTCTGAAAAGTCTCGAAGCTGAACATTTTCAAATTTTTGACTTAACAATGCCAACTCAGGCGCAACATCCTCGACTTTTTCAATATGCGTGACGATACATTTCTCGGGCCAAGCCTCAAACATTTCTTTAGAGTTTTCTTCTTTATCAAGTAGAATGAAGTCGGGATCTAGTTTACGAACAAGTGCCAGATCCCACTCTTTCGTGCCGCCTACGATTGCGACTCTTTTAACTTCATGATCTGGGTGAATACAATATCTGGTACGACCGACGACTTGGATTCCGCTCATCAAGAGTGTTTCTGTCCACGAGGGAACCATTGAAATAATTTTCATTTAGCGCTTATCCATTTAGCTAATATATTCCTGGCAATAATATTTCCGGGCATGAATATACTCACATAGCACGTCTATGTTTTCGGCACAGCCTTGCTCGGCACAACAGTCTTTGGTGCTGCGACCTTTAGATTAGTCACGGTTGGAACTTTATTTGGAATCGGCTTCGACATATCACAATTGAAAATTGCCAGCATATCTTCTTTCCCAATGGTATATTCTAACCACGGCTGATAGCTCGGATCCTTACTCTGATCAATAATTTCTTCAGCTGTAGCCGGCACATTGGCACTGATTTTAGTTTTTGGGGTAGTTAAATCTGCATCGCTGGCACTCGACATATTTTTAGCATCCGTTAATGCCGCTACGGCAGCGAAATGCCCCATAATATTCTCATCGGCCTCTTCTTCGGCAGCAATTTTGTTTGCTGAAACCGGAGCACTTTCATCTTTTGCTTTTTCTAACAAGACCGCAGGCTTGGTCGGAATTGGATTTACCGGAAAACTCATAAATGAATTCAAGGAGCTTTCATCAACAGTTGGCTCAGCTGGTGTGCCCGTTGCCGGCAGTGGTGTTGTCGCAAGTGGTTTCTCTGGTGTGGTGGCAGGCGTGGCAATTGGCGTTTTTTCTTCGGCTACTGCCGCAGGCTTATAGCAATTCAAATCAGTTTTGTCTTCTGCTCCCAACCAGTGCCCTATCATCTTGTTAACTGCTAGGCAAAATGGTTGGTTTGCCAACTTCAAACAATCACTGCGAATTTCTTCGCGCTCACTATCCGTAACGCCAATTGCTTCCTTGGCTTTTTTATTACATTCAAGCGTTGCCGAAGTAAACAATTTTGGACCCTTAGCCCATTGGTCAATTTGAATCTCGTAGTCTAATCCCGAAGGACCTTCTAAGTTTGCAGTTTCTGTAGCTGAAATTTGCGCTGTCTTGTTTTGCTTTGGTGCAGACTCAATGTCCAATGAAAGCGTCTGGTCGACCAGGCTCTTGTCTGCACCAATTTTTAAACTCAGTGCGATTGCAACATCTGATTTGCTCCAAAAGTAGCGTATGTTCGGTAGACACTGAGTCTCGATGATCGCAACAACAGCCTTTCTTTGCTCAAGGGGGGGCAGTGGGCTCTTACTGATAAATTCAACTGAGGCATCAATGCTTATCTTTTCTTGAAGAGATGAGTCCTTCATCGTCTGCTTGAGGATTTTAAATTTACGTGAGGGAAATATCTTCTTATGTGTTATCCCATCAGCTCCGCCAGCAACCAAGTAAGTACAAATTACGACACCCTTTGCATCTTTAACTGTTCGATCTACGACCTGCGAATAACATTGTTGTCTGAGCTTTTGACTCGTGGTTTTTTTATTGGTATCCACCAGGTGTTTTGTTGGCAAAACCTCTCCTCCAGGCTTTGCACAAGATACGAAAATGAAAAGGGATAGAACCGATAGGCCAAGTCCTCTTTGCGAATATTTTTGCATTGGGGTTCTCATTTGTATCCTTCCATTGTATCCTTCCATTGTATCCTTCCAATTGATTGAACCGATTAATTCAAGCGCTCGCAGTCTAACACACTAAAAAGGCTCGAGTTAAAAGTCGTTTAATATTCTAGTATCAAATTGCAAAAAGTGTACTTCTTGACTCTTCCAAGGGAACTCTTTTATAGGTTTTGGGATGCCAGAGGGGGCGTTTTTTTGTTCAGAATACCGCTATTCACTGCCTAAATTTGGCTAAATTAGCGGTCCTAAGGCTCCATCTTCTTTTTGCTGGTCTTTTTGTTGGTCCAGTTACGTAGTGTAGTTTAGGGGCAGTTTAGGGGCAGTTTAGGGGCAGCA
>JAYVXS010000220.1:0-4195 GCA_043784965.1 Bdellovibrionales bacterium | reverse complement strand
TGATTTTAGTTATTTATGCGAAGAATTGTAAAAATTTCCTCGCCTGAACTAAGTTTTTATCTCTTAAATCCAACTGCAAAAACCGCTGAGACCGGGGGCTTTATCGATTTTGAAACCTGCACACCTGCCATTCCCTTTCTTAAGGGATTCGCTCCATATTCTGAAGTCGCATTTCAATTTTCGCATCATACGATGGAAAAAGACGGTTCAGTAAAACACGCAGGCGAGTTTATTGACTTGAGGTCTGGAGCATTTCCGACATTTGAGTTTCTTAGACATTTAAAACGACAGCTCGAAAACGATAAGGGAACGATCTTTCGATACTCTTCACACGAGAACAGCGTTCTGAACAGAGCAACATTTTTGCTTGGAAGATCAGGCGAGCCTGATAAAGACGAACTGATTTCATTTTTTAAGACGATCACCGCCAAGAAGGCTTCCCAGAAAAAGGATGATTACCTTTGGAAGGGCGAGCGAAACATGGTTGATCTGCTCGAACTCGTAAAAAAACACTACTTGAGTCCGTTGATGGGAAGTTCGAACTCTTTGAAGTACGTGCTTCCGACGATATTATGTGAATCAGATTTTCTAAAGAATAAATACTCGGAGCCAATATATGGAACTGCGGATTTGGTTTCCAGAAATTTTCAAAATCATACTTGGATAAAGAAAGACAACGGAGTTTTTTCGAGCGAGCCGTATAAAGAACTGCCGCCACTTTTCTCGCCCCATGACTTAGCAAAAATCGAAAACATCTTTTCTGAAGAAAATGAAATTAATAATGGCGGAGCCGCGATGATGGCCTATTGCTACACGCAGTTTACTGAAATGTCGGAGACTGAACGCGAAGCCATCAGGACTTCTTTGCTCAAGTATTGCGAACTAGACACCCTGGCTATGGTGATGCTCGTTGAGTACTGGCGCGACGTAGTAAAATAAAGGAACGCACGATACGGCGGGATATCGCTCATTGAAGCGGGTCGATACTTATGAAATGTCGGCCATTCTTTTGCTAGGGCCTTGCAATAAAATGCTCATATCCGGTGATGCACCAGCTTTTTCCCGGCTTTTCGAGAGTGCCACTAATCAAAATGGTTTTCTTCTCTTTATGCCAGTCACAAGCTTTTAGGTAATCTTCTGGGCTCAGGATTACTTTGATATTTTTTGGCAAATCATCACCATCGGTTTTGATTGTGATGGTGTGATCTGCTTCGAACTCGTCATTCTCAGAATCGTCTCGAGATAGACTGACAACTCGACCCGAAAGAGAAACACTTCTGGACGTAACAGACCCTCGAAGAATGTGCCCAATTGAAATGAGTGACTCAAAAGTCCTGCTTTCCAAAACAATCGGTGCCGTCGGAACATCCTGTGCAACTGCAATTGATTTATCCCACTGAGCACTCAACTCAACACTTAAATCATGGTCATTCGATTGAAGTGCTGCCAGAGCCTCCGCTAGGTTTGCGTTTAAGCCAGATTTAAAATCATTATCTGCATCTACTTGCTCATTTGACAGCGCAACTTTTCTGGCTTTATCGACACCTTTTAAGATGCGTGAAATCACTCTTCGCTGAATAGGTGAAACAGTGGAGAGCGAAGCCTGTTGAGCATTCTGCTTAACGATTACAGGCATTTCAAGCGGCATTTCTACAGTAATAACAAAGCTGCCCTGTTGCGTTTGTCCAAAGCGGGTTTTATCTATGACATCAACTGCGCTTTTCAATTGCCGACCGAATGAAGGTCTTTGATTGAACTCTGAACATGCAGAGAAGATTAAGGCATCTCTAATCGTAGTAACCGCATTCATCGCATAAGAGAGTGGAAGGCTAGATCCATCTACTCCAGCTCCAAGAAAACGAAATTTCATAACATCGACATTTGGAGAAATAATATTGCGAAGGATTTCCGACTCATTCCTTCTTTCCATTTGAGATAAAGTTCTTAGAACTTTACCAACTGCAAATCCGTAATCAGAAGACTTCAAATTTTTGGGAACAATAACAAAAATATCGCCGTCGTCTTTGAAGTTAAATTTAATTTGGTCTTCGCGCTTAAAGACCTTTTGTTCCCAACCACTTCGAGAAAGATAGTATTGGAGATCTTCGGGGCGAACTGAATTAACTGTGTTTTCGATTTCATTAATCATACTCGGCCCTCCTCGCGAATCTTTGCAAACAACTGATTAATTACGGGTTCATTAAAGACATTTAAAGTTGGAATTTTGATTCGTTGTTTTGTGTCGTTATCACTGGGCGCTCTTCCGGCGATAGACATCCAGTAAGCTTTATGGCGCAAAATTAGCTCGTCATCATTGTGGGTAAACCAGTTTGTCTGTTCTCGAGGCACATGGACCACTACGAGGATGCGAGGTACATTTGATTCAGCATCGACAAGGTCATTATAATTTTTCACTTCTAAATCAAAGATAACTTCGTTGTTTTTGGTTTCCAGATTGATCGTGGATTTCAATTGTAACCTTAGCGAGTTAAGATCTACATAAGACGTATCGCCGTTAGGTTCCTTGCGAGCTTTAATTTCTGTTAAAGTAAGATCAGTACCAAAATCTGACTCGGGCTGTGTCACCGAGACTCCGGCACGCGCAGCGATTGCGCGAATAAACGCTTTGCTAAAGGCCTCTTGCTTCAGTAAATCAATAGACATCACTAGCTCCCACAGGCGTCTCTTCAAGTTTTCAAAAAGACGCACAGTATAATATAGATTCAAGCTCCCATCAAGTTGCACTGCGATCACGTTTATGTTCCTCCACAAATAGATTGATGAACTCATCAACGACGTCTGATGGGAAATGATCCTGTTGCCTGCAAATAGCGTCGAACTCCTCATAGCTATTGAGTGACAGAACAAGCGTTTTTTTTCCGCGTGCCGGACGTTCTTTAGCTTTCAATCTCTCGAGCACGGCGCCCACCGTTTTTGATTTCTCAATTTCTTTCTGACGCTTTGCAACTTTTTAAGTTTCCTAAACGCTATTAATTGGACGTCTAAATAGAAGTGTAAAATAAATGTTTATAACATGTCTATATAGATGTGTAAAAAGACGTCTAAATTCGACTTCGATCTCCGAGGTCAGATGAGGAAAGTTTAATTTTCCGATTTAGAATATTATGGACCGTCTTCAGGTGCCATTTGGCTCCCGGCTTGCGACATGGAATCTTTAAGGTATTGAGTCTCTCAACGATTGTCCGATAGGAGCATCCTTGCTCGCGGAGATCTTTCATCTGAGCTAAGGCAGCCATTTCGAAGGGGTCGGCAGTCATTACGCCTTTGACCCGTCGCGCCCCAAAGAACTCCTGGCCCAAAATAAGCTGATCTTCGGGTTTTAAAGCTATTTGATAATATAGAAGGTACCGCCGGACCGTCTTCCTGGAGGAAAGTGTAAGGGCAGCAATTTCATCCAAAGAAGCGCTCTCAATGAAGTACTTTTGCCGGAGGAAACTCTCATTTCTGAATGACTTTATGGTCGCGAACTGTAATATATTGGTCAATGGCAACGGAGGAAGCAATGGTTGCGTCCATTCGTCACTGGCGAGCCAATTTTAATTTTATAAATACCGGGAACTACCCGGTATTTTCGTTTTTGGATTAAAATTTGGTGCAGAATGTTCGTGAGTAATTCCCGATATCTACAACGAGGGGTAGCGGGTACAATATTTTTTTGTTTTAGCGGGAGGTTTATTATGTCTACAAGAGAAGAAAAGTTAAAGCGAGCAACTGAGCAGTTTGAATATGCTTATGGGCAGCTTCAAGATCCGAAGGCCAAGGCATTACTGCGTCCATTACTCGACAGGATATATACCGAGTGGAGCTCAAACACAAAAATGATGGAAGATCTTTCGAAAGCTGCTGAGCAAATTTGGAATGATCCACAGTTTACGAAAAAATGAGTTTTAAAAAAAACATAAAGGAGCAGTTATGGACAATACTGGGACACTTACAAAATTTAAACTAAAAGAACAATTTAAAAAACTTTTCAAAAATCTCGCGGAGGTGTCGGATTACGACACTGCTAACCCGGATATTTCATGAGAGTTAAAAAGATAGCTGGCCTTTTTTAAAATTAAACCCAGATTGTAATTGTAATAGCGCTACAGGTTAGGGAAACCAAAAAGGCGCCTTCTTGGTTGACGATAAATAATCAAACCCAAGGAGTAAGAGATGTCGGAGATAGAGATTT
>JAYVXS010000219.1:0-13249 GCA_043784965.1 Bdellovibrionales bacterium | reverse complement strand
TCTGGGAATAGCCCCTTATTTTGGATACTCGCAGCTGGGGGCTGATTATGTGGGAATCAAACCCCTAAAAGGGGGGCCAAGTGTCTGGGACGGAACATGCCATTAAAGACGTCAATAAAATGGTAGTAAATAACATTGATCTAGAGGTTTTAATGCCGCTCAGTGAGTTTTCGCAAGCGCAAACTTCTACTCTGAAGGGGCTTCCTGGGAGTTTCGAACTTTGCGATCAGACTCAATTTAGGAGTCTAAAGAAGCAAATTGAGAGTCTTGAGTTTTCTAAGCTCAATTTTTTTCGATCTGATATGGATATTCGAAGGCTACTTATCTATTTGAATTCAAATGATCTGGATTTTTTTCAAAAAATGAAAATACTAGATCATCTGAAAAGCTTTCGAGTTTGTCGAATTGATGAGTCGATAGTCGGGGAGTATTTAAGGTGCTTTCAAAAATTTGACGAAAATTTGCCTGAAAACAAGACGTTGCTCTCAAGTCTTTTGATTGTTGCTGATAATTTAATTCCAAAGGAATTTTGGAATGAACAGATCAGTGAAGTCATTTTAAATGCCAAGTGCAAAGTCGATTCGCGTTGCAATAGCGGCATGCTAAGTCTTTTGGCAGAGAAGGCGCCACGCGACAAGTTTGAGGCTTACGCTGAAAGGATCTTGGCAGATTCTCAGGGGCCTGATTTTCGTTCCGTCGGAAATTATTTGATCGTAAAAGCCAAGGCGGGATTAACCGATGAGTTATTACGGCAGTGCGTGCGCATGCTCAAATCCAAAAATGATTTTGAATTAGCTACCGGCATTTATGCAACGTCGAGGATCATTCAGGCGCAAAAGAATATTGATCCTGTGGCGCTCTCGCAATTTAGCTTGGTAAAAGATTTGATCCTGCGAATTCAAGGACTACAGAGTCACCAAGACATCATGGTGAGCAGGCGTGCATTGTTCGAGATGAGAGACTTGGCTCAGCTCGAAAACTCTTGAATTCAAATGAGTAGAGGTGAGGATGCTTAAAATTATAGGTCTAGTGTTTCTCTTCTTGACCAGTTCATCTGGTTTATCTGGTTTTTCTGGTTTATCTGGTTTTTCTGCGGCTATTGGTGAGCCAGTTGCCGATAATAAACCAATTGTGTTGCCAAAGATCCCTGAGGGTCAATTGGCTATTTTTGATGGACAAAGATATAAACTATTCCAGGTCTTTGAGCAGGGTAGTTTGACACTCAGTACGGATTGCAAAGTGGACTCGGGAAAGATGAAGTGTTTAGCCTTCCTAGCCTCAACACAGCTGATCGATCGGAACCTAGTGCCAACTCCGCGACTGAGCCCAGCAGCAGAGCTATGCTCGCGTCTGATTGGCAAGAACTTTATCGTATACAATTTCAAGAAAGAGGAACTTAACTTCTGCCAGTTTGGCGATGGCTCATTAGTTGGTTCATGGTCTCTTTACTATAAATTTTATGAAAAAAATATTGTGAAATGAGGTTTCAGATCGGCTTATTGTTATCCTTTGATTTATTTGGCAAATGCCGGCGTTTAAGCCTTCTCCTTTGGCGGGCAATTGCAAATAGTGTGATGTCAGAAAGAAAACGAATATAGTATTTGAGTCCCATTGGATATTTTACCGGCAGTCTAAATCGATTCATAAATTGAATAGTAGGTTTTGCTATTTTAAACCACCCAAAAGAATTCATTTCTTTCATAAAGAAGTTTTCAGTATCAAAGTAATAGAGTCTGAGAAATCCGTCTTTAAGTTGAGGGTGCGCCACCTCAGCAGTAATTGCAATTGCCCCGAACGCCATATAGTATTTTGCCAAATCTCGAGTGGCTAGGCAAACCGGAAACTTTACCTTCACTTTCACCATCAGCTCAACCACCATATTGCGAATGATGGTGACCAAAATATCGGAACCTTGAAAGATGGGATCAATTGCTAAGCGTGATATTTCGACCAGGTCAGAGCGGTAACAGGTTTTGAATTTCTCGATCTTGTCGAACTCAAAATACTTTTCAAATGGGTGATCCTCGTTCTTATTGGCGAATACAAGTCGAAAGGTTGCCACCACCGTCTTGCCAATTTGCACAGCGTATATTAGAGATCGAGTATCATAGTGATCTTTCATTTCCTGCCATGCAGAGTCGTCTAAAATTTTCCCTTCATTTCGATAGGCTCGCCATCTCAATTTTAGAATCTCCTGGTATTCGGCGTCGCCACTGATAAGTGCCATTCGGATTTGGCCTCGGTAGTTTTTCTGGTTTTTAATTAAATGACTGAGATCAACTTCATTTGCATCTAAGTTTGCGATTAAATTCTTTTGAATGACTATGTTCAAATTCTTTGATGGTTCCACAAAAAGACAGCCAAACTCCAAAGTTTCATCAGTGGCGCGAGCATTTACTATTTTAACATTAGCTTTCAAAGATAAAAATCCGGGGAAGCTCAGATCAAAGTCATTCAGTTGAAGTCCTGGGGTTAGGTGTCGATTAATTTTGGTGGTCACTAGTCTGAGGCCCGAAATTGAAATGTCTTTCACTCTGAAGAAAAGCGTCGTACCTATACTAAGAGGATCCTCACCGCAAAACATTCCCTGTTTAACGAAATTCAACTCACAGCGGAGTTCGGGATTGAAGAGCTTTTCGCTGTCTCGCTGTAGCTCAATGGCAATTGTTCCATCGGCGGGGTGGACCCGGGCAATTTTTGGATTTGTATAACTACAAATGACCCGTTCACCAAGAAACAAGTCGACTTGCTCGATCTTTTCATATTGTTGATCGAAAAATTGGGGACTAAAAATCATGAGACTCAAAGAGTTATAGTTTATTAATTTTGCGTACATCTTTTTTGAATTGCATTCAATAATACAGGTGAAGGTGTCAGTAATTTTTTGATCTATGCGATTGAGCTGTCTTTTACTTGCGTTCATTATGACGCCTTGCCATGGTTTTTGAAAACTTGCTGGAAGTTGAGATTCGTAGTGACTAAAAATTCTGTGGACTCAGTAGATCCTCTTAAAACCTTTGATTCGTACTTTGTGTCTGCTCCGTAGCCCAGGGCCTCCACATAGTTTTTTGAGAGACACGCCACAACTAGGCCGCTGTGGTATCTTTTGCAAACAGCCTGTAACCTGGCGGCTAAATTTACTGTAGTGCCAAGTGCAGTAAAGTTCATTTTTTCTTCTGTGCCGACAGATCCGATTGAGGCCTCACCGTAGTTCATTCCGATCCCAAAGCGTAAAGCTGGGTAGCCCGCTTGAGTGAGTTCATTCTGAAACGTCGCAACTTCACCTATGATTGAACTGAGCGCTAAGAATGAATTTTCTACGTACTTGGTATCTAGCGAGCTTTGCGGTGAAAAGAAACAAACAATTTGGTCGCCGATTATATTATCAATGACCGCCCCAAATTTAGCGAGTTTATCAGTCAAAAATGTACAATAGATATTAACCAGCTTAAAGACATCTTCGGCTGGTATATTTTCTGTCGCCGCAGTAAAGCCTCTTAGATCAGCAAAAAAGGAGACTATCATATGGCGTTTTGGCTGAAGCGTGCCAGTTCCCAAATATTGTGAATCAATAATTGAATCTAGAACTTGTTTTGGAACATATTTCTGAAAGACCTTCCTGAGTTTTGACTCATTTTCTAGATTGAGAGCATTATCAAAATAGAGTGAGAAGATCGATCCGATATTTTCTGCCAAAGATACTTCAGATTGGCTGAGTACTTGATCTCCGACGTTTCGTACTACCACGAGTACGCCAAATTTATTTTTCTGGCTTTGAAGAGGAACTAAAATCATCGATCCAACATTCAAAGCCTCGACTAATGCTCTATTTTCTAATCTTAAATTTGCTTTGTATTCTTCAACATCAGTTATTAGGGCCGAGGTTCCGCTGTCGAGAACTGCAGCAAAAAAGCCATTTTTTGCATTGGGATTCGGATATAGAAATTCGATGGCCCTCACTTGTCCGTCAAGCTGAAAACCAAGACTTGAACCCAAATATAGGCGCTTTCTTTGTGGTGAATTTAGAAAGACGGCGACTCTAGAGAAATTAAAGTGTTCATGGCAAGCCCTGAGCGTTTCATCTAGGACTCGGGTCGGTTCGAGACGTGAAATTAGTTTTCCAGAAAGCTGTTTTAGAAGGTTTGCTTCATTAAACTGTCTTTCGAGCTGTTCTACTTTCTCATAAATCGTATTGTCTTTTTGAATGTTTTTTGCATGAAGATCATCGTCGGTTTTTTGCAGTTGCTTCATGCTCTTATAAAGTTTGGCGAATAGAACAGAGCCAGTAAAAACTAATATTCCAAGAAGCGGAAGGATCTTGAAGCCCAATAAGGATTGAAGTTGTTCAAGGCCATATCCGATTGCTGCAGCCAGGACCATATATTGCGCAATTTTTTGCAGGCGTCTGAAAAGAAATGCGGATGCTGAGTAACGTACATGCAGGGTCACTTCAAGGGGATTTGTAGCTAAATCATAGATAGCTTTGCAGCTAAATGATTTCAAATTGAAAACATTTTTTAGTGAATCTAAAACTCCCAAGGTATTTTGAATGAGATCTGAATAGAGGGGCTCGCGACTCTTCAAAATGAACTTTAGGTGGCCCCAAGCCGGTCGTTCAATTTGCAGTTCACAAACCGCATTTGAGTGACGGTAGTTTCGCTTCATAATATTCAAAACTATTCCTGGACTAAGGTTTTTTAAAATCGTATAATCGACAGCATTGAAGGTCTCTGCAGAAACATATTTTTGACCAATTTTTCTATAAATTTCTGAATCGCCGGTTTTCTCACGAATAACACTTGAGAATTTTTTTCCAAACTCAACTGAAATCCAATTATGATTCGACAGTAAATAGTTTTTTGGAATGTTCAATTCCTGGCAGGCTTCGTCGAATATCCTTGCTGAATAATGAGCTTGTAAATAGGTATAGCAGTTCCTATACAACTTCGTTGAGAGCTGAGGTTTGAGATACTCAGGTTTAATATTTTCAAACTTTGGATTTTCCACCAATCAATTCATCGGTTTAGCGGCTCGAGCTTATGAGGGTTAAGGAGTTGTGACGAAATAAACTAGATTTTTGTCGGTGTCGATTCTGAATCAATTGGAGGCAAAATTTGTATTGAGTCCATTTCGCCGGCAAGTTAGTATTAAATTTAACTTTCGAGGGATAAAATGCAAGAATATCAGAGTGCTCTCAGCCAACGAATCGACACCAATCAAGCGACTCTTAAGGATCTAGAAGAAAGTATTCAAAAGGCTGTACTGGGTTTTGAAAAGAATAATCTATTAATCGACAAAATAGTTTCTGGTAAACTGAATATTCAAGATTACCACAATCTACTCGTAAGACTTTTTCAACAGGTCTGGCGGAGTTCAAGTTCTTTTGCACTGGCAGCTGCCTCAATTGATATGCGTCATCAGCTTAGTCGCGAGTATCTTTTGCATCACGCAGAAGAAGAGAAAACACACTGGATATGGATTCTCAACGATTTAAAAGGTACTGGTTACATGGGGCCCGATCCGCGCACTACCCATCCTCATTTTGCAACGGTCGGATACTTTTCGTATGCAATGTTTTTGGGTGCTCATTTTCCGATTGGGCGACTTTGTATGGCGGCAGTTCTTGAGGGAATCAGTGGTACCTTCGGACCTAAGTTCGGTCCTGATGTTTTGAAGATATTGAAAATTAATCCAGAGTATTTGCAATTCTTCAGAGCCCATGGAGAGCTTGATCAAGGACATTCAAAAGAAATTCTTGAGGTCATTCGCAAGATGGAGCTTACGGGATATGAACTCTGGCAGATGATCGGTGTGGTGCAAAGTACGGTTGAGCTCTATAAAGCGATTTACAATTCAGCCATTTGAGATCACGACGCGAGCGCATCAAATCTGTTGTATCAAACTGATAGTTTACCATTTGAGCGGCCGGCAAATTAAAAATTTGCTTCTCTTCTAGTGAAGTCAGTTGCGGCCTTTTCTTTTTTGCCGCGAGGCCCGCTTGAGAAAAACTCAATACCAATAGCCCACTTAGAATTAATTTCACCAATTTCATTTTTTCTCCATCAGTAAATCAACTAGATTTGAAAGGGGTTGTCCCGATGCTTTGAAATAATTAGACATCGCAAGAATCGCATTAAATTGAGTTTGAAAAAAAGATTTATCGGCAGTGAGTTGTGACTTCTGAACGGTTAAATAAACTAAAAAATCGATCGTGGTCAGGCGGTAGTTTCGTTTGGCCTCGGTGACAGATTCGCGAGCCAATTTAGATGCTTCTTCGGCCGAGGCAAGGGAGGCCTCTGAACTTTCAAGTGTCTTTCGTGCCGTGAGTTGGGCGAGTTGCAAACTTTCAGTTTGACCGCGGGTTTGATATTCTAATTGGTAATCTTGGGAAGCAAGTCCCCTTTGCTCATGAATTGAAGACAGTCCGCTAAAAATTGGAATGGTCAATTGTAGACCTACGGACCAAAACTGTGAGTAGTTTGAAAAGATATCTGCCTTGGTAAAGCTATTGCTCCCGATATCAGCTACAATTGCTAGGCTTGGATAGTGCTTGCCCCAAGTTTGGTCCTTTAATTCGTTGAGCTGCAATCGACTAAGCCGAATTCGTTCAAGTTCAAGTAGCCTCGGGTGCTTCATGTCCATTCTAGAATCAATCACTGAAAGTGTAACTCTGGCTAGGCGGCCCTTTAGTTTTGTTTCAGTTTGCGGAGCGCCACCCATAAGAGTAGTCAAATTTGCGGCAGATGCGACTATTTCATTCTGCGCTGAGATGAGCTCAGGCTTTAAGAGGGCAATTTCAGTCTTAACTTGCAGCACATCCAGCAATTGACCGCGTCCTGTTTGGTGGCGGCTTTGTGAAGTTTTCAAAGTCTCCTGTAAGACATCGAGCCTGCCATTTAGCAACTCAAGTAGTTTCTGATTTAAGATGACGCTATAAAATGCTTGAATGACCTGATTGCCGAGATCTCGCTCCGCAATTTCAACGTCAATGCCATTAATTTGTCTTTCAAAGTCTGAGTTTCTTATGGCGGCGAAAGTACCAGAAGCGAAAAGAGCCTGGGTTAGCTTAAGATCGACGTTGTATGAGTTGTAGGGTTGGCCTCCGAAAGCTGCGATACCCGACGCACTTGTGGCGGGCTGCTGGTATAAGCCGGTGCCAATTAAATTAAGGTTTGGATATAACAGAGATTTCGTTAAAGAGGTCGCCGCCTTGGCCTGGTTCAATTTTTCTTTCGGCTGAAGGATCTTTGGATTATTTTTCAAAGCTGAATCAATGGCATCGCGAATCGTTATTACATTGACTGCGGTAAAGTCACTAGCAAACACAGACTTTGAAGGCGTGAGAATTAGGAGTGAGAGAGAGAGAATTAGGCTCAAGAATTTTTGATAAAAAAAATAGTTGATCTTGGCTTTTGCCATTCAATCCTCAGAAATATAAGAAGGTTCTGCTTAAGCTGAAAATCGCTTTTCCGGTAGACGCAGTCTAGCAAACGTCCGAGATAGCTTGCAACTAAAAAGCAGGTCAATTCCTAAAAAGGTACCAGGTAGCCAATTGCCTTAAGCCATTCTGGCGTAGGTAGTACGAGCTTTCTTTCTTTCAGATCGAATAATCCAAAGGTGAATTCAGCATGAGCACAAATTTCATTATTTCTAAGGATGCTTTGCTCCAGGATGCCAATTTTTTTTTGGTATGAAAGAATGCGCGTTTGAATATCAACCTCATCGCGCGCCTTGAGCTCTTTTAAATACTTTAATGTTACAGCCAAAATGGTTGGCCCTAGTCCGGTCTCAGATATCGTCTGAAGACCGAAGCCATTTTTTGTAATGAGATCCCAGCGGGCCTCTTCAAGTACCGTCAGGTAGGCGGCATTGTTCATGTGGCCGTAAACATCGAGATGTACTTCTTTAACATAGGTCGAATACGAAAAAAACTTTGAGATCATGTTCAGTAACTCCTTCGGGCTTTATGTTTTTTTTGTCAAAAGCATTCGTGGAAATAAATAAATAAATGCGGGCAGAAAGATGAGGTCACCCAAAAGCCCACCCAGTATTGAGACCATCATGCAGGCGCCAAACGTGCGATTCAATGAAAAATATGAAAATAAAAACACTGAAAAGCCAACGAGCATAATACAAGTTGAAACTAGGCAGGGATTGCCCTCTAGATAAAAGGTCTTAGTCACCGGCAATGGGCGCAATACAGTTTTTAAATCTTTTAAACGATTCAAAACATAAACAGTATTATTAAATGCAAGACCTAGGGCGATCGAAAAAATTATGGCAACTCCAGGTTTTACTGGAGTATGGGTCATCGATAAATAGGCGAGCAGTGAAATAGGTGGAAGTAAATTTGGAATACAGGCTGCCAGCGCCCAGCGCAAAGAGCGAAAAATGAAGGCCAGTAAAACTACAATGATCGCAAGCGCTTGCCAGAAGCCAAAGATGAGTTCATTTGAAAGCTCGTCGTTTATAATATGCGCGATCGCCCCCATGCCCCCCACATTGACTTGATCATTAGGAAAGTAAGTTTGTGCCCTAGTTTTTAAGGTTTCGACCAGCCTCTGAGACTGATCGGAAGGGAGATCGTGAAGGCGGATTTCGACGCGAAGCGATTGGCCGTCGTCAGCCAAGTAGTTCTCAATCGGATTGTGCTCTGCTAATGAATATAGAAAATAGGTTTCGGCAATTGCCTTTCTTGTGTTCGAAAGCAGGGGGTGTTCTAGATGTTCAGTAGCATGAAATAAATCTGGGATACTTCTGGCCGATCCGACTCCAGAGGTTTTTCGAAAATCCACGAGCAATTTGTCCAGTGATGCCATCCGATCAGGATCATTCCAGACAGATTCACCTTTTGCATGTATGATGAGTTCCATTGGTATAACTCCGCCTAAATCACGGTCGATGTGTTCAGTTGATCTGCGTGCCTCGTGGCCGGCTGGTAAATCGTCAAACAACCTGCCTGTCCAATAGAGATGGCGCGAGTTCACAGCAAGGATCACACTCGCGATAGAAATGATAGAGACAACATACTTGGCATTTTTGATTGTCCATAGTGCCCATCGGGCTGGGCGATGCACCCATGCACGCGGCTCAGGCAGCGGAAGTAAAATGAGAAAGGGTAAGATTCCAAAGCTGGTCAACAGCCACGATAGCAAAACTGCGGCAGCGACGCCAATGCCATAATTGCGAATAAGCGGAACGTCTCCCATAAGTAAGGTTAAAAAACCAACACAAGTTGTAAGTGCACCTAAAAGATTCGGCAACCAAATATTTTTGTTCACAGTCATTAAAAGTTCAAAGCGCGTTCTTTGGGTTTTACTCTTTTTAGTTTCTTCATCGATTCGTAGCAAGATATGAACGGATAGCGATACCACGGTGATAAAGACTAAGATTGGAATAGTTGCCGACAAAATTGTGAATGCAAGGCCGCTCCAAGCCATCATGGCGAATACCATGAGATTCGCAAATGCCGTCAAAAAAAGAGGAATAAAAATAGTTGAAAGTGTACGAAAAATAAAAAACAAGGTGATCGCACAGGCGAGAATGGTGAGGCTTAGAAAATTGATCAGCTCCTTATTTAGCAGAATGCCTAGGTCCGTTTGTATTGCTGGGACTCCACCAATACTTATTTGCAAATCCTGAAAGTTTTGCTGAAGTGTCTCGCGCAATTTGGTTTGGAATCCCATTAAGAGTTTGATATTTGCATCTTTGAGCTGAACGTAAATCATTGCCGTCCGGGCATTGGCGGTGATGAGTTGTGGTGAAAGAAGCACATCATTGAGAATTCTCTCTTGCCATTTTTCAGGTGGAGTCACTTTAATGAGTGGGCCAATATTTAAGACGCCGTCTGCTTCGCTGGCACCATCGATATTTGCAAGACTTACAGAATTTCGCACACCTTGAATCGCCTTGATTTGTGAGGTCGCGAGCAACAATTTTTCAAGTTTTTCTTTTTCAAGCCAGGTGCCCATTTGGTTTTCAGGAAGACTAATGATCGCTACAAAAAGTGGTAGGTCTTCAAGATGAAAATGGCTACGAACTTCTTTATCCATCTGAATTGCCGGATGATGTTCTGGAAGAAACTGCATGATCGAATATTCGGTTTGTAGACCCCGTAAACCAAAAGCTCCCAGTACTGCTAATAGTAGACCAAAGACAATACCCCAATAAGCAAATTTTTTGCTGAGTTGTGAACTCAAAAACTCGTCGTGCTGGCGCTTCATGTCAACCTTTTGCTGGCTAGTTTTGAAAGCTCAATTAATTGACGATCGCGCCTATCTGTCAAGTTTTCTATATAAATACCGGCAATTTAGCTTATTTTAGATTTTTAAGTTGCACGTAAGTATTCTATCTTTGTAGCTGACGAAAAAAACAATAGGATTACAAATTTAAAACTAGAAAAAGCTTCAGCGACCGAATACCGTTAATCTCGTCCTTGGGGGGGCACTATTATGCACTTTATTCATCTTGCTACCATAGCTACTGGTATCTTGTTTCTCTATCTAGCCTTTCGCACCAGAGCCTTTACAAAGTCATTATTTTCATTGAGACGCCAAAATATAGCTAGACTTGAAAAGTTGGCGCTTGATCCGAAAACCCCAAAAGCCTGGCCAAAATTGAGTTTGGTGATTCCGGCTCGCGACGAGGGTTTAACCATCGAGGCGGCGGCTGAGTCTTTGGTTAAAATTCAGTATCCAAATTTAGAGATTGTTTTTGTTGATGACCGTTCGCTCGATCAAACCGGTGCGATTATGGATCGTATCGCCGCGCAAAACTCACACGTTAAGGTGATTCATGTAAAAGAATTACCGAAAAATTGGCTTGGTAAAGTTCACGCAATGCATTGTGGGGTGGTGGCTACCTCTGGTGACTGGGTATTAATGACCGACGCGGATGTTCACTTCTCAGAAAAATCTTTGAAAAAAGCGATTGCCTACAGCCTTGAAAATAATTTAGATTTTTTAACCGTCATCCCTGATTTGGTTACGCCGACATTTTTTTTGCAGCTCATGATGGTGCAGCTATTTCATCAGGCTACGATCTTTTTCAATCCTAAAAAGATTAATGATCCCAATCAGAAAATTAGTTACGGAATGGGCGCATTTTTGATGTTCAAACGTGCGACCTACGAACGATCAGAGAGGCTTGAGTGGCTCAAGATGGAGGTCGTTGACGACAGCGGATTTGCGCTGGTGATGAGACGAGCTGGTGGGCGCTTGGGGGCAGTCTCGGGAAGAAAAGAGATTAGTGTTGAATGGTATCCGACATTGCGGTCGATGTTGTGCGGATTGGAGAAAAACGCCTTTGCCGTTTGCCAATATTCCATGACTTATGTACTCACCGGACTTGCCGTGACCTGGCTCATTTTTCTGGGCTTCACGCTGATGCCGGCTTTGTCAAAAAGTTGGGGCTATGTGAGTTTTAGCTTTGGCTGCCTATTTTTATATTTGCTCGCCGTTGAGCAACAAGTAAAAAGTCTGATGAGAGTGCATCTAATGAGTATCGTGCTCTTTCCGATTTCCTTTATCCTGCTGCCGCTCATATTTTTAAGGGCTGCCATATTGGCGCTGAAAAGAAAGGGCATTCAGTGGAGAGGAACCTTTTATTCTCTCGAGGATTTAAAGGCCAATCAAAGAATGAAAATGGTCAATCTCGTTTTTGCTTCGAAAGAAACTGCTCAAGCTAGCCAGCTTGTTTACAAAGTAAAATAGGTCGTCAATTGATGAGAGCATTTTTGTTTTTGCTCTCTTTTTTAAGCGGATTTTCAAAAATAGCTCATGCCGAAATTTCAGGAAGAATTCATCTTCAAGAAGATGAATTCTATGAGTCGCAAATCGCGCCAATCGGACATTTACAAGACAATGTCTTTTTTGAGTTAGAGAGTAAAAGTAAGATCAATGATTGGATGAGGGTTTTAGTCGAGCCCCGTGCGCAAGTCTCAAGTGCGGGCAAATTGGTGGATAGTGGTGTCGATTTAAATACTCGCGATACGTTAATTGAAATTAAAGTCGAGGACTTTCATATTCAGCTAGGGAGTTTTGTTAAACAATGGGAGGGTCCTGACGGATTCAACCCAATGGACATCGCGACCGTCAAAAACTATCGTGACCCATTTAATACCGAAAGCTTGGGTTCGGCCGGGGTTAACTTTTTAGGCGCTGGAAAGCGCGTTAGTTTCGATGCTTTTTTTATTCCTTGGCAAACTGCTTCAAGACTGCCAGGAGAAAATTCAAGATGGTTGCCACGCAAGACGCCCTTTCCACTTCGATCGGGTTTAAATACTTTGCTTTTACCTGCGCAACCCGAACTTCAGGTGATGGATCATCAAGTAATAAACTCGGCATTAAAAGACAATTATGGTGCGAGAGTTCAATTTCACGGGGAGGCTTGGGACCTTTCTTTGGCAGGCTATATTGGTTCAGCTCAGCTGCCGTTTTTCAAAGTTCATATTGTCGGAGATTTAGTTGCGACCTTGCCAGATGGATCGACGATTACTCAGCTGCGAAATCCCATTCAGTTGGAGCCGGTTGAGTATTCAAGACATTCATTTGCCGCCGGTTTTGTTTCTACATTAGCGGATACCTGGGTCCTTAGGATTGCTGGGCGCTTTGACCGACCAGTTGGCAATGACCCTCAATTACCGGGACCCTCCAACCAATTCGTAGGTGGTTTTGAAAAGACATTTATTGTCAGTGAGCAGACTTTAACTTTGTCTTTACAATATGCCTATGGGCAGACGCTTGAGTCTCCCAGCGGAGTATTGACGATCACTGATCCATTTAAGAATGCCATTTTATATGGAGTGCGCCTTCCTATTCACGACGATCTGACTTTGTATTATGGTGGTTCATGGTCGCACCTTATCGGCGCAACCTACAATCGCATTCGATTTGATAAAAAACTCAATGATGTGTTCACTATCGAATTTGGCGGCGATCTAATTCGTGGCCCATCGGACAATTTACTTGGTGTTTGGTCAGCGCAAAGTCGTGCCAGCTTAGGCCTGATGTATCAATTCTAAGCGGGCAATGGCGATAGGCCCTATCTTCTTATGCTTCGTCTAGTTAAGTAGAACAGTTTAACGGCGGTTTAGAGAGAGCGGCTACTGATCTCGGTTTTTCGGTTTCGGTCCCGGTTATGGGTGGGGCAGTTTGAATAAATTTGCGCCTAAAATCCAAGTAGCATCTGCCGGTATGCTGATTTCTGACCCTGACCCTGACCCTGACCCTGACCCTGACCCTGACCCTGA
>JAYVXS010000218.1:0-4234 GCA_043784965.1 Bdellovibrionales bacterium | reverse complement strand
CAAATTTTACCAATACCTTTCCGTAGAGATCGCGATTTGCAGACAACTGACGTTCATAGCACTCGCGTATTTGACCAATATTCTTTTTGATCACTTCTGCAATTTGGTCTTTATCTAGGCCCCCATCAATGATGGTTTCGTCATCAATAAGAGCAACATCTCCTTGTCCAACTTTTCCGCCAGTCAAAGCAGTCCCCTGACCAACATTAGTGGCTCCGCCACCGACGCCTTTGGTCGCAATGCCACCGAGTTTAAAGGTCGAGCCGGCTTTTACCGCAGCGTCACCACCACCAAGTGTTGTGGTACCGGTTGAAAAAAAGGCACGACCCGAGGCTTTCTCAGGTGATACACCGTTCGCGGCAATCATTATTCCGGATTTAGCTGCGCGCTTTGCAATTTTACCTATGAGGGAGTTGAGTCCTGACGCTCTAAGATTATTTAGAGCTGCAGTGGTCTTGTTTGATATTACTGGGGCCTGTGATTGGTCTGGAGCTGCATGTTCTGCCGCCGCTACTGCCGGTGCATCGGTTCCACCCGATTTAGCTTTTGCCGCCAGCTGAATTTTTTTACTTTCGGTTCGCTTTTTGTTTATTGCCTTAGCATTGAAGATAATGTCTATGGATTTCGCATCCAAATTTTTTACAGAATTGGAAACCGGAGCTAATTTTACTCCCACCCAAAGAAATGCCAATATCATAACTACAATTGCCATGGGTTTAGCAAGATCGCGATCTAGGTGAAATTCTGGCTTGTGTAAAATCTGCTGATCTGGAATGAGCCGTTGCTGAATGACTCTTCTGCCGAGCTCGCTCACCACCCAATTGCAATCCGCTGGCGCCGGCAGCTTAAAAAGCTTATCACCATCGCGAAATTCAAGTTGAGCATCGCGATCCAAAATCATTGATTCGACAATTCCCCATCCCCGACGAATAATGACCTGCTGTTTAACTCCCACACCGCTAAGAATTTGATTGGTAAATAGACTTATATTCTTTGGCTTGTTTAGAAGGCGAATCTCGTGCTTGCCAATTTTTAATACATGCAAATGATCTAATTTTTCTTCGACAATATTTTTTTGATCTAAAAGAGTTTCTGACGAGCCACTCAAATCACAGGCGTACCAATGAGGTGCGCGGAACTTTAAAACGAAATGGCAGCCGGCCACTTCTTTCCCGCTTAAACGAAGATCTGCAGACTTGCTCGAGCCTATCAAAAATAAGTTTGCTTTAGCTTGAATGCGCAGCTGTCGCTTAACTTTTTCACCATCTTTATGTTCTAGAATTAGATCTGGAGCTGACATACATCAATCCTTTGTCATGACTGCAATTTTTACATCCGAATAGCCAGCTAACATTGAGGTATACATTATTTTACGTAAGACTGTATAAGAGAGGTCTTGATCAGCTTGCATTACAACTTTGCCATCGAATTCTACGGTTTCATTTTGTTTAGCAATATCTTTTGATTTTGTAGCTTGAGCATCTAGTGCTTCATAAAGGGCGCGAATGAAATTCGTGTCCGTAGCGTCGATATCTTTGTTCTGAATATTGCCATGAGAGATCTCTACGACCTTCTTATCATCAACAAATATTCCAGTTTTACTTACCACCAACTTCAGAGCATCAATTGGGTCTTTAGTGCTTGTACTCGCTGGCAGTGTAAGGTCGGCACTAGGATTAATAGTAACCGGTGAAGTCGAGTAGCTCTTCAAGAGAAAGACTAGCAAGATAACAAACATATCCACCATAGATGTAATTTGAATCTTGAAAGTTGATGGGGCTCGCTTTTCCATATACTTTCCAAAACCACGTCTGCTAATCATTTCAACCCCCAGCTACGTTTCCGAAAACAACATCCGGAAATATGAGTTCGGTTTCAACTTTTTTACCACTATCAACATCGGTAAAGTAGATTTTTGGATCTACTTTAGTGCGATTTCGAACCTTGTCCATAATGGCTACGATTTCGCTGAGCTCAACGTCTTCTTCTGGATGAAGCTCCAGCCGAAAGCTGTCTGGATACTGAGTCTTTAGCTGAATCATTTGTGCGTGCAATCCACTCAGATCCAGTGTTTTATTTTTCAAAGCGACGTTCATCTTTTTTGAACCGCCTTTGCCTTCTACACTAATTTGAAAGCCCTCAGATTTTGAAATGACCAGAGTGATTTGCGTTTCGTCCTTCTTTTCTTGATTGACGATTGCTTTTTGAACAGCTTGGGGAACTGGAGTTTCAATCATGGTAATTTGAACAAAAACCACACTAAGGAGGAGCATTGGCACAATCGAAACAATAATGTCGAGAAGTGGCGCTAGATTCAACTCAAAAGTCGCGTCGTCAGTTCGCGTTTTAAATGCTCGCATAGGTACCTCTGTTAAAAATTTTAAGCTGATTTACTTGGCGCATTTGGAATCTTGACCTTTTTGTCCGCTGAGCTAAATGCGGTCGCTGAATTGAATCCATCAAAGCCTCTACTCTTTAAAAGCTCAATGGTCTTTGCCGCATTCTGATCTATTTCAGAAAAAAGTCGGCCCTGCTTGGCATGTAAGAACGAATAAACAATCATCACGGGAATCGCAACCATTAGTCCCATAGCAGTTGCGTGCATAGCGAGCGCAATACCATCAGCAAGCAAGGTCTGTTTTTGAGAGGGATCGGCAAAACTAACTGCCTTAAAGGACATGATCAATCCGACAACTGTTCCAAGAAGACCTATCAAGGTAACGACATTTGAAATCATCGATAGGTACGAAAGATTTTTTGAAAGCTTGGGTGCCATTTCAGAAGCAGCAATATCCAAGGAGTGATCGATCGCACCATCATCACGATCTGATTTCTCAAGTATTCTCTTTACCACATAAGCCAGAGGTTTCTTCTCATTTGCCGAGCAATAGGTAATTGCTTCATCCACTTTATCCTCTTCAACTAATTTAATTACTTTCGCCATAAAAGCCCCGGCATTGAGTGAATACTCGAAATACAATGCTTTAATTCGCTCCGCGATAAGAGCTAGTCCAAAAGCACCCATGCCCAACATAGCGACGTCGAGTAATTGGTGATCCACTACGTACTTTAAAAATGCATCCATCTGAGGCCTCCCTTAAATTTAAAAAATTATTTTCCTGCAAACATCCAGCCCGGCTGCGTCTTATAGGTAAAATATTCATGCAAAGTACTTTGCAGTTTCTTTTCAAGCCCGACAAACTTCACGCCATACGGCACGGGTGCTTTTCTACTCTTAAGTTCCTTAACAAATTTTTTACTGACTATTTGTCCTGAAACATTGAAGGCAATCAAACCATCATGAGCCGTAAAGTGAAGTTTAATCATCTGGCCTGGCTGTAGGCTCGCATTTTGAATAATCAGACCAGCGCCACCTTCACCGCCTTGAAAGGCCTGACCCATCCATAAAGATTGATCGTCATGAACCATCACTTCATTCATGAAGGTGATTCTTTGGTGCTCACGCTTTCTGAAAATATTCTTCGCTTCTGACCGGGTCGCCAAATGGCGAATGCTTTCAGCCGAAAAATCTGCATGCTCTGCAATTCGTATCCACTCGCCTTGGCCCTCTCTCCAGATCAATTCAAAATCAAAAATTGTTTTCTCTTGTAGAGCTTTAACTACGCCAAACGAGGTAAGTGGTCCAAATCGATGAGTTTCTTTTTGAATGAACCAAGCTTCATTTAAAGACAAAATTTCTTCTTTTTCAACTGGCGCCTTCTGGATTACAGTTTGCTTAGCGGGAGCTGTTTTCGGGCGATACTCTTTTGAGATGAGCTCAAGAAGACCTTGATGCTTATTTAGCTCGATCCACTCTGCTACTTCATCATCATATATAAAGTCAGTGGTAATCAATTCTTGCGCCGATAGACGGTTGGCAATCTCACCAAGCGACCATGGACCGAGAGGTTGTCCTAAATGCGATACAAAGAATTCTTTTGGTTTAGCTAAAGCTTTCATGCTTAGCCTATCGTAAAAGCTTAGGCTAGTCTAAAGTCCGATGGACAAAGATCTGTATTATTAGGCTTTTCAGAGGTATTTGTTCCATTTCGAGTCAGCTAAATTTCAAATTGTGTAAAACTTTTTTTCACTGAATTTGCTGTAGCGAAGAGGATGCCCTATGCTTTTTTTGTTGGTCTAGCCCGGATATTTCATCAGTTTCGTCGTGAAATCGCTGATTCGCAGACTGGCCTGGCGCTTGAGAGACCTTTGAGTGAGGCAACCTCAAAGCAGG
>JAYVXS010000217.1:0-13368 GCA_043784965.1 Bdellovibrionales bacterium | reverse complement strand
GGTTGGTTTTTTCACTTTTGCTTTCCAAAGAAAGTACCAATATTCGCATTCTCGGCGATCTGAAGTAGGACATTATGGACATCGCCGCGCACCAGATGCGTTTGGACTCTTGCCTTTTCAGCTTGTTGCGCGGCCAAAAGCTTTGAGTAAATTCCACCCGTACCCAATTCCGATTTTTGAGCTAGTCGATGTTTCTTTAAATCTTCACTTGAAATTTTCTCTTTTGTTTCAATTAGTCGGGCGCCTTTATTGATCTTAGGATCAGAGTCGTAGAGTCCGTGAACATCAGTTAGTAAAATTAATTTTTTTGCTTTCATCATAATTGCAATTTGCGCAGACAACGAATCGTTATCGCCAAACTGAATTTCTTCAGTGGCTACAGCATCGTTCTCATTTAGCACCGGTACGGCCTGCCATTTTAGCAGTTGCTCAAGAGTATTTTGTAGGTTCTGACGGCGCCCCTTATCGCGGATATCTCCACCGGTTAAAAGCACCTGCGCCCCTAGAAGTCCTACACGATTCAGTGCTAAATTATAAAGATCCATTACCAATGGCTGACCAATTGCACTGAGCGCCTGCTTTTGTGCAACGCTACGCTTTTTTCCAGAAAAATTCGTTCGTTCGGTAGCGGAGGCGATCGCACCAGAAGTCACCCAAATTACATCAATATTAAATCGCTTTCGTAGAGCTTGAACTTGCTTCATCCAGGATAATATTAGTACTGGCCCGCCGTCGCAGACCATTTGACTTCCAGCTTTGATGACCCAAATTTTTCGCATTGGCGTTTTTCTCTCGTCGAACTCGCGTTAAGTACTCGTAGGTGCGCCCGCGCTGGCAGAGCTTCTCACTTCTATTGTTTGCTCTTGAAAATCTTTGCCATCAAAATGAATCAGCTTCGGAACACCATCGAGAACGGTCACCAAATTTACCGGACGAGTCCAGATTTTATGAATGTTTTTCAAGGTCTCACGCATGTAATCCGGCTGCATTTCAACGCCTTCAAATTTATGAGTCATCAAGAGTTCACCACGATTTTCAAAATTTGCATCTTCTACTTGAATGATTGGCTGGCCAAAATTGGTCAATTGAAAAAGCAACTGCTTTTTAATCATCGGAAAGTCACGAGTGTCTACCTCATAACGGCCGGTTCTTTTATTAAATTTGTAAACAAACATTTTATTACGTACGCAAAACTCTTCAGTTAAAAACTCATCAATGAAGGTCACGTCATTATAGTTGCGCCGCACTTCAAATATTTTCTCGCGACCTTGATTTAGTTTTTTGTCCCATTGATTTCGTTCTTGAATATCTTCGCATTCATGCCAAGCTTTTCCGAACTGTCCTTTGTTCCAACGATTTTCAATGTCACGATACAACTCAATTCCAACTTTATAGGGATTGAAACCATTCGGCGCCATCGCCATCGTCCCAGAATGCGCATCTGCGAAATCTACCACTTCGCTATCATTCATAATATTTTGCGTCATCATTCTAGAGTGCCAGTACGATGCCCAGCCCTCATTCATAATTTTGGTCATGCCTTGGGGAGCAAAGTAGTAGGCCTCTTCACGAATAATAGAAAGCACATCTTGCTGCCAAGACTTTAGGGGTGCCGTATACATTAAAAACTGCAGAATATCTCGCTCTGGAGAAGATGGAAACTTCTGCTGATTAATTTCTTCTTTAATCATTTTTTGCTTTTGAGATTTTACAAAGTCCGGAGGATTAATGTATTCATCCATATATTCGCGATCGACGCGCAATAGAGAGACTTCTTTTTTTGCACTTTTTGGCTTTTCAGTCCCCGATTTTTTCTTGTATGGACTATACCGGTCGATCAGGTTTTCAAGACTCAAACAGCAGTCAATGAAATTTTCGACTTCTTCAATTCCATATCGATCAATATATCGACGAATTCGAGTGGCGTGATTGGCCATCACATCCATCATTTTTCGATTTGTGGGAGCAAACCATTGGTTGTTTTTAAAAAAATCACAATGTCCGTAGACATGGGCCATTACCAGCTTTTGATCGACCATGCGATTACCTTCCATCAGGTAAGCATAGCAAGGGTCCGTATTGACAACCATTTCGTAAATTTTTGACAGACCATACTCATAGCTTTTAGAAAGCTGCTCGTACTCCATTCCAAAGCGCCAGTGTGGATAGCGCACCGGAAAACCACCATAGCTAGCAAACTGACTAATCTGATCATAGGTGATGAGTTCAAATACAGTATCGAAACAATCTAGCCCATAACTTTGAGCAATTTTTAGAATGCGAACTCGCTCGGCCTCAAGTTCAGGCGTGAGATTTGCCATTACTTACCTTTTCCTAAAAAATCTTTGATCGAATTTAAGATCTTTTCGCGACTCTCAATTTTACTAACAATGAGCTTTTCTTCATTTGGAAACTCACGCTCAAGATCCTTTAGAAATTGGCCACTGCCGTACTTGCTTTCAACCTGTCCATAGCCAAACATATTTGTATTTTGAATGAAAAAATCTTTAAGCATCCGAATGCAAACCCGGGTGTCTTCGCCGCTCCAGTTGTCTCCATCAGAAAAGTGAAAGGGATAAATATTCCAGTCATTAACGGGATAGTCTGCCTCAATTATTTCTTGGCAAAGTTTGTAGGCCGAACTAATAAGTGTTCCACCCGACTCACTAGTTGAGAAAAAGGTTTTTTCATCAACTTCTTTTGCGGCGGCATCGTGAATTATAAATCTTGTTTCTAATCCCTTGTAGTGTTTTTTTAGCCAAGTATTTATCCAAAAACTTTCAAGGCGTACAATTTCTTTTTGTTCTTCACCCATGGATCCAGAAACGTCCATCATATAAATGACCACGGCCTGTGCCTGTGGTTGAGTCTTTACTTTGAAGGAGCGATAGCGCATATCTCCTTTAACGGGAACAATTGTCGGATTATCAGGATTGTAGATCCCCGAAGATACGTATCTCTGTAAGGCTCTCTTGTAGCTGGCTTTAAAGTGCTTTAGGCCGGCGGGACCAACCGGTGCAATCCCGGTATATTTATTTTTGGTGGCATCCTGCTTGGGCTTACCCTTAGGGATAATCCTTGGTAGTTCAAGCTCCTCGCCAAGAATATCGGCAAGCTCATCCATAGAAACTTCAACTTCTAGTTGATGTTGTCCGGCGTTTTCGCCAGCATGACCGTGGCCGTCCTGCGGCTCTCCATCTACAGCATCCCCTGGCTCGCCACTTCCCTGCCCGACACCGCCCTGCTGTTTACTACCATATTTAAAGCGAGGGGTATCAATATAAGGCACAGGAATTTTAACAAAATCTTTTTCTCTTTTGCCAATCATCTCTCCGTGGGTCACATATTTCTTAAAGTTCTCTTTTATGCGTCCACGAATGATGTCTTTAAATCTATTATGATCTTCCCTTATCGCCATTGACCCTCAGCTCTACTCTTCATTCCATCTGCATTATTCTCTATGCTTTGTTCTTTACATCTCCGCGAGCAAAAATACTCGCTACATATTGAAGAACATCGGTCGCCGAAATCTCATCGTAGCCAAAGTCCTTAATCAAGCGAGTCTTTACGATGTCAATTTTCTCTTGAGTGTCTTTATCAAGTGTTGAGCTTACGAGAGACGTCAACTTTATGCTGTCTTTCTGGTCTTCGAAAAGTTTAAGCTCAAATGCTTTGTGCAATCTCTCATTCATTTTGAAATCAAACTTTTTATTTTCAGTTGCAAGCCTTCCTATATAGCCCATGGTCTCTAATCTAAAGTCATCTTTTCGCGAATCTGGTATTTCAATTTTTTCTTCAACGGCTCTCATCAAGCGCTCGTCTGGCTCTTCATCTTGACCGGTGAATTGATTTCGTACTTTTTCTTTCGAAATATACGCTTTGACATTATCAATATAGTTCGCACAAAGCCGTGATAATGCTGAATCGTCAGCACTGATTGCCCGCTGAACCTCTGATTTGATAATTTCTTCATACTCTTGCTTAACTACTCCAAGCAGTTCTCGGTAGTCGCTCTTTAGTTCTTCGTTTGCGATTAAGGAATGATGTCTGAGGCCACTCTCAAGTTCATTCATAACCATAAACGGATTCACTGACCCACGATTACCCTGCTGAGCAGCCACCAACGCATTAGATAACTTATCTTGAATATAGCGTGGAGAAACCCCATCGAGGCCTTCGCGAGCCGCTTCTTTACGAAGCTCCTTCACATTGTCTTCTGTGTAGTTTGGTAGTGTCTTGCCATCATATAGTTTCATTTTTTGCAATCTGGTGAGATTCGCTTTCTTGGGTTTTTCTAGTCGCGTAAGCACCGCCCACATGGCTGCCATTTCAATAGTATGAGGGGCAATGCTGATGCCACGTAGTTTGCGCGAATTGAAATCTTTTTTATAGATGTTCACTTCATGCTTCCATTTTGTGATATATGGAATATCAATTTTGACGGTACGATCCCGAAGCGCTTCCATAAACTCATTGTCTTGAAGGCGGCGATACTCTGGCTCATTGGTATGGCCAATAATCACCTCATCAATGTGAGTTTGCGCAAATTTCTTAGGCTTCACGCGATGCTCTTGCGAGGCACCAAGTAAATCGTACAAAAATGCTACGTCGAGCTTCAGAACTTCGACAAACTCAATCATGCCGCGATTGGCGACGTTAAATTCACCATCAAAATTAAATGCCCGCGGATCAGAGTCTGATCCGTATTCGGCAATTTTTCGATAGTTAATGTCTCCGGTTAACTCAGTGGAGTCTTGATTCTTTTCATCTTTTGGCTGAAAGGTTCCAATACCAATTCGATCGGCCTCGCTCAATACCATTCTCTTTACACGAACGTGAGAAAGAACCTTGCCAAGATCTCCGTGATAATGCTCCATTAAATTTCTGAAAATAAAGCGACTAGGTGGAGAGAGTTCTCCTTCTATATTAATTCTAAAGTCAGATTTATTTCCTCTATTGATTTCTTCGATAACCTTCGGCCGTAGATCCTCGGGAATCAACAAAAGCGGCTCTTCATGCATTGGGGAAACAAAAACTTTGCAATCTTTGCCCAAAATCATTCCGAGTTCGCCCTTTTCATCGACCCACTCAAAAGTGTAGAGTGCTCCCTGTTCAGTTTTTGAATAAGCCTCAAGATTTTTTTTCAAAATACGACAGATCGTCGATTTAGCACTTCCCACTGGGCCGTGAAGTAAAATCACACGCTTCTCAGTACCGTAGCCCAGCGCCGCTGAACGCAAAACATTCACCAATTTCATCAGCGGAATATCCAAGCCAAATACTGCGTCCTTACCATCATTGTCGGCATCGTCGAAAAATTTATATCTGACAACTTTCTTTTTAAACTCAGTGTAATCAGTCGTGCCTTTTTCAATTACCATTTCATAAATGCGCTGAAACGCATTTCGCGTTACCCGAGGGTTCGCCTTCACTAGATTTAGGTAATCATTGAAAGTGCCTGACCACGTAAGATCACGGTAGAGCTGATTGCCCTGCCAATCTCTGAAGAGCGCATTAAAATCTAATCCATTATTGGTGGAGTTCGCTGCCATTCCACCCTCCTTTTCTTTGGTGTCAGTCATTTTTTTTTGCTTCGCCAAACCTGTAAGTCAAACTCGTGAAGCAAAGGACCATTCAAAAAACATTGGCCCAATACAAATTATGCCTAATTCACGTGGCAAAGGGCAAAGATCTTTTGAATATTAAGTGCGGCATTTTAGGTTTAGGACTAAAGTAGAGGTCTCGGGCTAAAGGTCTCACACCTGGCTCTAGCCTTAGGACCTGTGCCCGTATTATCAACTCTAGCTAACATAAACTTACAGTTTTATGTTTCGAAAACCCTCTGGGGCCTTTAACTGAAAGCTTGTTGACTTCAATTCAACCTTTTCATCACCCTCGGTCAAACTTAGCTGCGTGTTAACCTTCGGTGAATCAATTTCAATAAGCCGATGGCGCCCACTCCGCTCCTGCCAAATCACTTGCACCATAAGTGCTTTATGCTTGCAAATCTTTGAAAGGCCTACGTGGTCAAATTCGCAGCTCCATTCTCGATTTGCGAGATGCTCCTCCCAAAAGATATTAAATAGTGCCAATGGATCGATTTGCATTTTTAATATTTCTTGCATCGAGTCGGCGTTCGCAGGTCCTGTGATGTACTTTTTATCTCGAGCCAATAATATTTGCATTTGAGATTCGTTCCAAACAAAACTTCCTATATAGAAGCCAAGTGTGGTTGTGACATCCATCCGCATGTTTTTCGGACGACTTGATATTACTTCTAGGGAAACTGTATTCTTCGAATCTTTAATTTTATCAAAAATGAGGGCTTTGCCTCGCCAAGCTAATACAGATTTTTTAGAATTATCAGTCCGACTCTCTTTGATTTGATTGCTCGCACATGAAAAGACAGCGAAAGAAAGCCCGAGCAGCAGAAATCGTTCAATGCGTCGGATTGTTTTCGGATTTTCCATTGGACGCTGGCAATCGCGCACCCTTATTTTGCAGGGTGGGATCATTATTTTGCTGATCAATGGAGACGATTTTAGCGCGAATCTTTTTAGCAACATCTAAATTACTTTCTATTTCAGACGCACGAAGATACATTTTCTTCGCCTTCTCTGGAAGTTGATACTTATAATAGGCATCGCCGAGATGTTCTGCAATAACACTTTCGGTAGGCTGCATTTTATACGCTGCCTCTAGAGTTTTAATGGCCTCTGAGGTGTGGCCAATTTTAAATTGAATCCAACCAAGGGTATCCAAGATAAAACCATCGTTCGGCTGAAGCGAAATTGCATGCTTCGCGAGCTTTTCTGCATCGTCAAGGTTCAAATTGTGGTCCGCATAGGTATATGCAAGATAATTTAATGCTTGAATGTGATTACCATCAATTTCTAAAACTTTTTTCATTGTCGAGATCACTGCGTCAGTTTTACCAAGACGATCCTGCATCGATCCAAGAAAGAAATTGAGCTGCGCATGTTTGGGAAATTTATCTACCGCCTGAGAGAGCATTTCTACGGCGCGCATATATTCTTTTTGATCATCCAAAAATGAAGCGTAAAGCGCGTAAAACTGCGGCTGATCTGATTTGTTTTTGATGCCCTGCTGAACCGTTTCCACGGCCCGTGGATAATCATTTTTCATTTTATATAGGTAAGCCGTATGTACAACCGATTCGACGTAGTATGAGCTCGAAACCGGAATCAATCTAAATTGAACAATCGCATTTGAGAAGTCTTTGGTTTCTTCATAAACCGCACCTAAATAAAAACGTATTTTATCTGAATAGGGGGCTCGCCCCAAAATGTCTTCTAGCTTTTCAATAGCAGCTAAATATTTTTTCTGTTCGATTAGAATGAAAGCTATTTTGACTTTTACATTCAGGTTAGACGCATCAGCCGACTCCATAATTTCGTATTGCCTAAAGGCCTTATCCATCTCTTCGTCTTCAAGGTAGATTCGCGCTAAATTTTCTGCAATGCTCGAGTCCGGCTCGTTTTTTTCTTGATATGTTCGATAGGTGATAATTGCCGCATCCTTCTGCCCGTTGCTTTCGTAAAGCTGACCAAGTGCTAAATAGGCGTCAACAAAATTGCCCTTAGCCTTGATCGCTTGCTTAAATATTCCCTCTACTTTAGCAACTACCTTTGCTTTAGGTGCCTCTCCAGCTTGCTCCAAAATAATTCGCCCGATATAGAATTGTGCAAGATGTGGGCTTTTGTTTTTTGGATTTTTAGCAAGTTTCTCAAAGTAGTGAATAGACTCATCATATCTTTTTAGCTCCGCCAACAAAGCGCCAATAAATAGAGGCGCCTCGATACTTTCAGAATTTAATTTCAAAACCTCATGATATGAATTGAGTGCGTCTTCATACATTTTCATAGCTGAAAATAATCCACCCAGTAATAAATGGGCATCGGACAATTTTGGATCTAGCTCCAATGCAACTTTACCCTGCTCAATTGCTTCATTTACCATCCCTTGCTTCACAAATTCGGCCGCGAGTCTCAGTCGAACTACCGCTGATTTCGCATCATAAAGAAGCACTTGTTTATATTCTTCGATAGCTCTTGCTGTATTGCCTTCTGCTCCATAGGTATCAGCTAAGGTAAAGTGATAGTCCGCTTGATTCTGCAAATAGTTTTGATCGATCACATTGGCATTTTTTTTATCTTCAGGTATCCACATTGTCTTTGGTGAGCGATCTGAAACATCGGCAGCGGACTCGCGAAAAATCGCAGTCGTAGTTTGATCTGAATTCGCACGCTCATGTGTTGTTACACAGGCCGAGAGAGCGAGGAGACTGGTAAAAATAGAGAGTTTTTCAAATCTTGCGCCGGGCATCTGAGGCCTTTCCAACAGGTAAACAAACGAGCTTTTCCGTTGGATTCTGATCGGAAAGAAGTGTGGGTCGCTTAACAAGACGGCCTGATATTCCTCTGTATTTGAGCTAAAACTAGACGAGGGCGTCACTGTGGGCGACGCCTGACCCTTTACTCGGTTCTTTTGTTTGATCCGTCATAAACAAAACCGATATCATCCCCACCAAAGACCGGCGTGCCCGTATCAAATTTATCCAAATTCGACTCGAGCTTTTTGTTTGGTCCTGCAGAAACTACAAATACTTTCATGTTCCCACTTTGACTCTTTAAAGTTTTGTAGTGGTAAGGTCTGCCCCATGGATCTTCAGAAATTTCAGAACTTCTTTTCTCGTTTGTCTCATTATGAGAAGCTGGCTCTCTTAATGCGACCTTTCCAGTTTGAGCTTTCTGGTATATTTGCGTAGCAATGATCTCTGCCTCGGTGACAGCTAAATTTGAACTGGTCTCCTGAAATGCCTCTGTAACAATCCCGCCAGAAACTGAAAATACGATGACTAGGAGTGCCAAAGTGAGCACCAAGTCGGTTGTTTTAAAGCCTCTAGATACTTTGTTGGCTGATGCCTGATACTGAAACTCAAAAAGCTGATTCAAATTAGCCTCACCGTATTGGATTAAGGGCCAGATACAGTACTTTCGGCAGGGTCCCTTCGGAACTTAATGTCTTTAAGGCGTTTTGTTTAAAAAATTTTTGTCTAATTTTTAACCAAATTTGCTGGTATTCGTTACCCATTTATATGGCGTATTGGACCCAAATACATGCAGCTTTCTTCAACAACTCACCCTTGACAAGGGGTGTCTCTAGGTCTATTGTCCCCACCGATCCGGGGCAAGTATTTGTAAAAGGGGAGTGAAAATCCCCCAACCAAAATAGAAGAGGAGATCTTCCAAATGGGAGGCAATATGATCAACCAAACACAAGAAACTCTTGGTGTAATAACCAAACCTAGTACCAAAACGAAAATCATTAAGCGTTACCAGAACCGTAAGCTTTATGACACTCAACAAAGCTGTTATGTGACTCTCGATGATATCGCAAAAATGATTCGCACAAGTGAAGAGGTCATGGTCATCGACAACAAGACCAAAAATGATATTACCTCAGCGACTTTGACTCAGATAATTTTCGAAGCAGAAAAAAAAGCATCTCAATATGCGCCGCTTTTCACGCTTCGTGAAATTATTCAAAATGGCAACGGAAGCATTTCCAGCTACCTTGCAAAATTGGGTGCTTTTCCAAAAGATTACGCAAAGGAGTCTCCAGCGATTGCTGCTCCAGTACTTGAGCATGCCGCGGGCAAAACTGCTTTTGATGACGTAAAGCAATCCCTTGAAAATCGAGTTGCAAAAGCAGCCGCTGACTCTGCTGATTACGGCGGCAATAAGTTTGGTGAAGAAGAAACTCCAAGTCTTCCGAACTCAAACAAGAGCTTAAATAGTTAGTTTTTACTTTTTATTTTTTAGAACTTATCAAAAGGGATCTTCGGATCCCTTTTGTGTTTTGATTATCTCATTATGTATTAATAACTATCTAAATGATCGCCAAGTGATGAAGGTCTTCTTACCCGGAAAAACGCGAACTTCTTGTTGTGGCATACTTTCATTTGACGAACCGCCGCCTACATTCACTCCTTGAATAGAAACTTTATACACCCCTGCCTTTAAGAACTTACGTGCAATTTGAAATGTCTCAGGTAGCGTTGACCACTGCCTGAGATCGGCACGATCTGAAGCATTGAGCGCAATTGAAGCAAGACTTCCTAAAAGCTTATTCTTTTGTCGAATCTGATCTGCAATTACAGCTTTGGTCGCGATCCCGACCAGCCGCTTTGCAACGATTCCGGCATAGTCACTCTCTAGGGTCTTAATTTCCACATCTTGAACGCTATATATAGATTCTGTTTGAAGTTTATCGATACCTTCAATTTGTAACTCAGCTCTTTTCGTATAAGTATTTACTGGAAATAGTTTTGGAAATCGAGGAGCTTCAGTCCGTGGGTATTTTCGCGGGCCCCAACCTTGCTGATACACTAAAACAATTTCACCGTTTTTTGCATCTTGCCATTCGCTACCGATTTGCACTTCAGGAAAAGCTTTCTTCCATTTTACGACATCTTCTTCTCGTCGGGCGCGAATCGCGGCACGAATGAGGTCTGCATGTAGAGGGGTAAAGTTTGGCGCCAATTCATAGGCCTTTTTGTAATCAATGTATGAGTCGTCGTATTTGCCATCGGCCTCCCAAATTAAACCGGCGAGATAAGAAGCATAGGGGCTTTGCTCATAATCTCGTTTCGCATCGAATTTAAATTTGTAAAGCTTCTGATTTACTCTGCGAACTTCGACAAGTGCATCGTCGAGCTGACCCAACATTAAATAATTTATAGCATTCACCGCACTGATGAGAATCTTTTCAAAATCATCACCCTTATATTGGACCATTTCGGCATTTAAAATGAGTGAACTCGCCTCACGCGAAAGACTCGTATAGTCTTGAATATCCGCAATTTTATCAGCCTTTCCAAAATATTTAGCGCTCTCTTTGTAATTGTCAGCTTGTTGAAGAGCTACGGCGTAATCTAAAATATAAACCAGCTGATCCTTGCCTGGATCATCGGCTAGCGGTTGCAATGTTTTGATCGCCTTTTCGGGATTGCGCGCAGTTAATTCAGTTCGCGCCGAGTCCACCTTTGTTTGATAGGTGGCACAGCCAAACATAATCAGGCCACTCAGGGCCCACGCGAGTTTAGAAGTCTTCACTACAAAAATTTTGTTTTTTCCATTAAGAGTTTTCACTGTTCTTATTAAAATATATTATAGTCCGACTGACTGCTTTTTATATTTTTTACGAAGCTGCTTATAGTCTGACCAGGCACTCACATTGGTCTTCAAATTTGTTAGTTTCAAAGTGATTTTGTAATAGACACTCTTGTTTTTGCCAGCCTCTTGAACAATAGAATCCAATCTTCCGTTAATAATATAGTCGGCGCCGATTTGTCCACCAGGACCCTTTTTGGTTTCTCCGCTCACTGCCCCTGAATTTTGATATTCATACTCTTTAGCAACATCTTCGCGTGCTTCTTTATCAACAAATGCGACTCGTCCTCCGCGTTGTAACTCTACGCTAACCATATCCATGATACTTTGAGTGTCGATGTGTTCGTCTGTTTTATTTTGCAAATTAGTGACCATTACAATCGGTGGCCTTTTCGCCTGTGAAACCGCTGGCGCCTGAACTAAGCTAGCAACCAAATCTTGCACAACTTTTTGCATGTCGGTTTCGCTCCACTGGTCATTTAAATTATTTTCTTTGGAGACATCATCATAATCCCCTTTGATAAAGGCCTTTGGTCCACAGCCCGTAGCAAGCAAACAACTCGCGGCCAACAATAATAAATATTTTTTCATTAGAACTCCTTAGTTTAGATTAACACTAAGAGTTTATGCACATTGCTGGGTCGGTGCAAACAACTGCTTTGAGCGTCATTAAATTCGCAGTACGGACTATAAAGTCTTTGAACTGGTTTCATTAAGGGGTCTCGCGGCAACAAGTATTGCATGAGTCAGATAGCCATGATGTCCAAATCTCGAAACAGCTTATCGCACGATATTTCGTGTGCAGCACTTGCATACGAGTTTTTTAGACCACTTCGAGATCTAGATGTAGAAGAGGTTTGGGTTCTAACTCTAGGTCCTAGTTTGAAATTTATAGCCTCTAAAATGATTTTTCGGGGAACGGTAAGCGCATGTCTCATTCACCCACGAGAAATATTTCGTTTCGCCTTATTAACTAATGCAAGTAATATCATCATCGCCCACAATCATCCAAGCCAAGAAAAACATCCTTCTGCGGCGGATGTTGACATGACTGAACAACTCATTTTAGCTGGAAAACTAATGGAAATTCCAATCCTTGATCATCTACTCATTACTCGGCAGGGCTATACGAGCCTTCGAGAAAAAGCTTGGTGCGCATTTTAATTACTATCGAGCGGCCGGCCCTTTATCGGGAGCTTGGTCAATAGTGATTTCGCCGGATTTGGGATCATATTGAACATCGAGGTTCTGAGCCGCCGCACGTCTCTTTAAACCTTCGAGAAAGATCTTCCGATCTCGTTGTTCGTCGCGCAAGGCTTGATCATAAAGTACATGGTCAATTGCAAGCTCTCGGTGAATATATACATCAGGATAAGACTCCCTTTCGTCTTTCAATCGATCGTGCAACTGCAGCTGCATGTTTGCTTCGCCGGGCAAGCCAACACCCTTCATTAGGCTGTCTTGAATATCAACTGACTGCAATGTATATTTTGAGGCGCCCAGCATCTCTTGTTGTTTATTAACTTCTGCGGTGATTCTCTGATTGTTAACTTCGAGGCCCTCAATTTTTCTCATGCGCTCAAAGGATGTCTCGGGATCAATTTGGCTGGTTATTTCTAGCGGCCGAACCGATGACAAGCTCGCTTGATTTTTTTGGTTATGAAATAGAAAGAATGAATAAAACACCAAACCAAAACCAAATACCATAAAGCCGATGGAGGCTGCCGACGAATTTTCTGATGGAGCCTTTTTGCTTGAAGAGTATTCTGCTAATTTGGGTTTTTTTGGCATAAATCTCTATCGGCTGAAGAACCGCTAGACTTGACCCAATCACCTTGAATTTTGTTGAACTTTGTAGGCAATTATTCAGGCAAGCTCTAAGGAGTTGTGACGAAATAAACTAGACATTTAGCATCTCATCTCTCGGCCATCTTTAAGCGCTCCTCCTTGCGGTCTCCTCCTTGCGGTCTCCTCCTTGCGGTCTCCTCAGTCCGGGGCACTCAAAGCTGACCAAGGTCTGAGCGCTAAATGTCTAGTTTATTTCGTCACAACTCTTAAGGGTGAATGGCGCTGCCCCTAGCCCGGATATTTCATCAGATTTCTGTTGCAATCGCCGCTTCGCTAGTCTGGGCGCTTCGCTCCTGGCGTTTTCGAGACCTTTTCATTGCGACAA
>JAYVXS010000216.1:0-4262 GCA_043784965.1 Bdellovibrionales bacterium | reverse complement strand
CTGTGTAAACTTGACCTTGACGCAATCCCACTTAAATCTCATATCTCGCCCCCAGTCATTTTTAACTCATGCGACATCTTTCCTGAAACAGGGGGTCACCGAAATTGATTCGTGAAACGCGTGTGTAAACGGCTTCTTTTGATGTTAAGCACACGGTGCCAACGGGCACAGATCTGTAGTTGATAGACTCGCAAGAAATGGGGGCATGGGCCTTCACCGCTAGGTCAGCATGGGCAGTGAGGTTTACGGCGAGTACTAGTAGAAGAATGGCTGTTTTCATATGGGCTCCTTAGTTAATAGTTTATAAGTTCTGAGATTAGAATAACTCGAGGCGTTATTAAAATCTAGACCATTTTGCTAAAATATTAATGAAAAATTTCAGTTATACTGAAATTAATGAAAGCACAAAAACCTTTATTTCAAAGTCAAAATTATAAGGAATATGTCATTGCCACTCTGGAGGAAAATTCCGCTGTCCAAAAAGGGCAACGGCTCCGCTTGGCAAAGCATTTGAATTGCAATGCTTCCTACATCTCTCAAGTTCTCAATGAGCACCAGCATTTTACGCCTGAGCAGGCGGTTGCGGCCAGTGAGTTTTTAGGCCATTCAGAAACTGAAAGTCGGTATTTTTTAAATTTAGTTCTGATGGAGCGAGCTGGAAGCATGAAATTAAAGAATTTTTATAAATTAGAGTTGGAAAAGCTACGTTCAGAGCAACTTATCGTGAAAAATAGAATCAAAGCCAACCGCACCTTAAGTGCGGAAGATCAAGCCAAGTACTACCGCGTATGGCATTGCGCAGCCATCCACATGATCGTTTCCCTTCCTGCCTATCGAAAAAGAGAGGTTATCGCTAAGGCATTGAAACTTCCGCTGGCCACAGTTCGCCAGACTGTCGAATTTCTAATCTCGGCCGGCCTCGTGAAAGAAAAAAATTCTGAATTGTTCCAAGGAGAAAATAATATTTTGATTGGCGCCGATTCGCCTTTTTTGATTCGACATCAAGCCAACTGGCGTATGCGGACCTTACAAGAATTAGATAACCAAAAGTCGGATCATCTTCACTACTCGAGTGTGATAACTTGCTCGAATTCAGATTTGAGCACGATTAAAGAAATCATGATTAAGGCAATCCAGGAAGTTCGCGCAACAATTAAGACGTCTTCCGATGAGACTCTCGCAGTTTACAATTTGGATCTATTTCGAATACTAGACCCTGATTGAAACTAAACGCCAAAATCATTTTCTAATTCGAACCGCACGTGGTTCTAACGTCCAGAAGGACGATGTGGCCACTCTCAACAGCTTTGCGATCTAGGTCGACAATGACCGGACAGGATGTCGTCGCCAATTGCAACTTTGTCTTTATGTCTTCAAAGTCATCGCAACCTACAAAAGGGTTGATTGACGAACTATTCGTTGAAGCTAAGGCATTGCCACCTCGATAGTAATAAACATCCATTTGAGGCTTTTCTTCCGGTCGAGATGGAATTGAACAATAAAATAATACTTTTTCTCGTCGATCGATGGTTTGTCCTAAAACTTGAATCAAGTTTCCAGGAGTCATAACTTCGACCTTGTTAAGTACTAATGTTAAAATAGAAACCCGTGAGTTCCCTAAGCCGGCAAGTTTAGATCGGCTATATTTTTTATCATGGTTAAAAAAGAACAGCAAAAATTCGTGATAAAGCACATCTTCGACGTCCATATTCAACGCATAATATTTTTCCCAAGCTGGGGTATACAATTTAAGAAGCCATTGCTGTGGAAAAAAATTAACGGCATCTCTCAATTCATGCTCCTGAGAGTTTTTATCCTTCTGCAGGTAAAATTCTTTTTTGTCTTTAGAGAGCTTAATAACTGTATTTTCAATGAAAAATTGAAAGGTTTCTAGATTCAAATTATCGGGATTCTTCTTTTGTAAGCCTTCAAACATTTTTTGGATAGAGGCCGCAATTTTAAGCTCGAGAAGATTGCCGCCGCCCGCACTTTCACCGCCGGAAGACTTTAACATTTGCAGCGATGGTCTATTGATACTTTTGATTGCGCTGTCATTTCGATCTACCGGACCATCTTTTTCTTGAAATAAATTATTTAGTTTTCCGCTGTTACCTAATTTAATTTTAAAACTAGAGAAGCTTTGGTCCTTTTCGTTAAACCCATTTGAAGTCAGAATCCGCTGACGGGCAGTTAGTGAATTTGAGGTGTCAAAAGTTTGACCAATTGCCGAAATATGGCAAAATAATAGATTTAAAATAATGACGACGAACATTTTAAACATAGCCAACCTGCCTTCAGTATTTAACTAGCAAGGATGAGTCCTAATACGGACGCCCGAGTAGCCGACGAATCAAGCTTTCATATCCAACCTTAACGAAAAAGTCATGAGCAAGGATGGCGGACAATCGCCACCCAGAGATTAGCAAATCGCCCTTACAATTAAACACTTATACTCGACAACTCTGTTGGGGACAAAACGACCATGCAGTTTTTACTCTGCAATACGCGCAAAAGGCAGCTCAGATCTCATTAAATCTCATTAAATGAGGTCTTAATGATTTTTAAACATAAATCACCGCCCAAAGTGTAGGCACCGTATTTGTACTACCAGCTCATGGCGGAGGTCCAGGGGTGCAACACAACATATTGCTTATTGATGACGACGCGAGCTTTCGAGCTTCAATGTCAGCATTCCTATCTGACGAAGGTTTCTTTGTTCGCGCCGCTGCCAACGGCGATGAAGGCGTTGCTCTGGTCCGCCAAAAAGTCATCCCCTTCTCTTTAGCCCTAGTAGATTTTCATATGCCTGACATTGGCGGACCGGAAACAATTCGGCAGCTTAAACAGTTGGATTCGGGTTTCACGGTCTTTGCCTTCTCAGGCGATGACTCTATAGATGCACACAACAATTCCTTTGAGTCAGGAGCCATCTACTTCATCGAAAAGGACATTGGTGAAGCAAAACTGCTTGGATTACTTCACAGGGCCTGCCGTGAAGTCGAGCGGCGCACAAAACCCGTTTCAATTTCAACTCACTCGGAAAATCGAAAACTGATCGAAAGTGTTCAGATGGTGGGCGTCTCTGAGTCCATGGCCGATGTTGCCCGACTCGTCCTTAAGTTTGCGCCATCAAGCGATTCAGTGTTGATCCGTGGTGAAAACGGGACAGGCAAAGAAAAGGTTGCCCGCGCGATTCACAATCACTCCAATAGATTTTGAAACTGCAAACTATCAAAAGCACAGTGCTTGCTCAATTGGTCTTGTGAGAGTCCAAAATGGGGTTATTACCGATAAAGTAGTCCATCTCATTCGCCCGCCTTCAAGAGAGTTTGTTTTCACTTATATTCATGGCCTTACTTGGTCTGATGTAGCCTCCTCAGACGACTTCGGTAAGCTTTGGCCAAAAATTCAGCCGCTCTTTAAAGACGTCGATTTTTTGGCTGCACACAATGCAGGTTTCGATAAAGGAGTTTTGCAGGCATGCTGCTTACTCCATAAGATAGATGCTCCGAAAATTCCATTTCAGTGTTCAATGCAGCTGGCCCGTAAGCAATTAGGTATTTATCCAACAAAGCTGTCGGACGTTTGCCGTCATTTAAAAATTAAGCTCAATCACCACGAGGCTTTGTCTGATGCCCACGCCTGCGCTCAGATTGTCTTGGCGGCAGGGATTAAAAGTACACCGACGATCCCGAAAGCACCCATAAGACGACGGGCTGTTGCTTTTGCGAGTATCAGTCGCTAGGCAGCCAGAAAACTCTGATGGCCCTGAAAGTGAGCTTTTTGAAGCCTGTGACATTTTTTGCCAAGCTAAATTGAGGGAAAAGCTGCCCAGAAAGTTTGCCCCTGAATGAGTAGCGCTCTGAATAAAAAGGTAGTATTAATGACTTGGCCATCTCCAAAGTGAGTCCATCTGAATTCACAATAGCAGTAGCCAACTTCACCAGTTCTTTGCCATTAACTTTGCCTGCAGTCACTTGATCTCCTCGAGCAAATGTTAGCACGGATTTTATTTTGGATCTATTCTCACGCAATTGGCGCAGGTTGAATTTAAAACTGAACCCGGCCGCAAGATTCGAATGGATCGCTTCGCAATCAACTACGGCAATGACAGCGCAAGTAAAACGGTTCCGATGAGTCTGTGGCAATAGAGAAAGGGAAACTGAGATTTTCTAAAAAACAGGTGTCAAACATAATTTGAAATTATTTTCAATTTGCTCATTGCAGAAAGAGTCAGTCCCGAGGGACCTGAGCTGTTACAA
>JAYVXS010000215.1:0-4314 GCA_043784965.1 Bdellovibrionales bacterium | reverse complement strand
TTGAAGAATGAGCTGAAGTTTTATTGTCCAATTTTATTTTTTCAAGCTTGAGCAAATAATCTTTAGCTGCCTCAGGAATTGCTTTCCAGATTCGCAATGCGAGGAGGAGTCCAATCACTGTGAATGGAATCAAAAAAAGCGGCCAGTAGTGCCAGTCTCTGGTGGTCAGATAACCAAGGCAGACGGATTGGATGCCGCTGCCAAGGTAAACAAAACCATCGGTAATGCCAGATGCAGTAGCGGTGGCTTTTCTTCCACCGAAGTCAGCGGCGGCTGTGCCCGACATGATTGAGTGTACGCCAATGACCGCCATTGATATAACCAGGGCGCAAATACCGACTCCGATCGGCGAACGAGTTAACATAATAGCCATCAAAACTGAAGAGGTGATCATCACGGCATTCATTATGCCAGCAGATGGAGCTCTGCGGGACTGAAACAGGTGATCAGAAATCCAGCCCGATAAAAATCCGCCAAGAATGCCACTTAGGCATAAAAGTAAACCCCATTTTTGTGCAAAAAACTCAGCTCCAATTTGTGGAACCTCTTTCGCGAAAATGAAATACCATTGTAAGACACCATTGCGTATGACCCCTGAGGTGAATTCAATCAAAGCGATCGTCAAAAGAATGGGATTGGTAAACATCTTCTTCAATAGCTCAGGCATGCTGAATTCTTTTTCCATCTCACCTGATGAGGCATCATGGGTATCAAAATCTTCAAAGTTTGCTTCTGCGGGCGTATCTCTTAGTAACCACATATCAATAAGTGCCCACAAAATGAGGAGCACAGCGGGAATAAAAAAGACCAACCAAATCGCACTAGTGGTACCGGTGTCGATCGCAAAAACCGTACGAATGAGTTGCTGGGCGCTATTTAGTGGATGGCTTGGATTTAAAACAGCTGCGTCGGCGATGGCCTGGCCCCAATCGAAAGCAAAATAAATTCCAACGGAAAGTAGGGTACCAAAAATAGCGCCAAAAACTCCGCGCTCTCTTACATGGAACCAGTAGGCTTTCACTTTGATTATCGAGACCGCGCCGTAACTTTGAAAAAACATATTGATTGCGTATAGAAGTGAGTAAGCCAGCACAATATTAGTTTTGATCTGGCCTTTGACATACATAAAAGTCATAATTCCAAGGGCTATATTTGCCAGACTTGAGCCGAGAGCGGCAATGACAATGCCTTTTTTTCCGCCAATTTTATCAACCAGTGGACCATTTAGTAAAAATGAAAGTCCATAAACTGTTGTGCCAACCCCAAAAATGATTCCAAAGTCGGCTTTCGTCATCATATCGCCAAGAGCATTTTTTGAAACGTTGAGATTGTACCGGGCCATATAGAGAAATGCGTAAGTCATGCCCATTGGGAACCAATTGACGAAACGTCTGAACATAAATTTTTTCGAATGCTTCATTGGATTCGATTTAAAGTAAAGGGCAATGACAATCGTCAAAGCCGTGAGTACGATTAAAATATCCAAAAAACCCCCGTTCAAGTACCGGGCTTTTTTAAATGAGGGCGAGGCCATTAGCAAGCCTCTAGTGAGTAATGAGGCGTTATTTTTAGGGCTTTTTGGCAGGCTTGGCTGAACTATTTCTGGACATCGCCCTCAGATCTGGTCAATGTGTGAGTGCTCACGAAACCTAAGTTATAAACATGGTCATAATTATGGAGTTTTTCAGTGAAACTGTATCGTCACTATAAAAATAAGCCCTATAAATATCTGGCTGTTGCAAGGCATAGCGAAAGCCTAGAAGAAGTTGTTCTTTATGAAGCTCTCTACAAAAATGAGCTTGGTAAACTTTGGGTACGACCGCGCAAAATGTTTGAGGAGCAAATAGAAATTGAGCAAAAGCCTCAGGCGCGATTTGCCAAAATTGAACTCGAGATCAAGACTTTAGAAATAGTATCAAGTGATGAACTCTTTGAGTTAAAACCTCTATTTGAAAGTATTTTCAAGGATTGGGATCAGCTTCGCTTTGCCGCTGATTTAAAGGGGCGGGGAGCAAGTCATCTTCTCAAAGCTTATATCGATAAAAAGTTGGTAGGATTTCAGCTTGGCTATGAGCAATCCCTTGAAGTGTTTTTTTCTTGGATGGGTGCTGTTTTGCCTGAGTTCAGAAATTTAGGAATTGCCACTGATTTGATGAGTCAACAACAGGCATGGTGTTTTGCTAAGGGCTTTAAAAAAGTACAGACTGAATTGCCCAACTTTCGCAAAGAAATGCTCATTCTCAATCTAAAAAGTGGCTTTGAAATTACCGGCATCAAATACGATATCAATGATGGCCTGAAGCTCATTATGGAAAAAAGTTTACTATAAAGATCCTGCTAGTTTAGGTCTTCAGATAACAATTGACCTAGAAAAGATTGCTCGTCTTTAGGATGAATTTGTGCTTAAATCTGCGCCATGAAAGCTTCTCAAATGAAAACCAGCGATAAGCCAATTGAGATAACAATGAATACTCAATTGAAAGCCAAGATTCCGGCTAAGCAGCTAGGCTTTGGAAAGTATTTTACTGACCATATGTTCTTGGCACGCTATTCAACTGGATTGGGTTGGCATAAAGCTGAAATAGTGCCATACGGACCATTATCAATAGAGCCTGGGGCTTCTTCACTACATTATGGTCAAGCTCTCTTTGAAGGAATGAAGGCCTTCAGACAGTCGAGTGGCGATTGCGTTTTATTTCGGCCGGCATTTAACTGGCAAAGACTTTGTGATGGTGCTGAGCGCTTATGTATGAAGGCTCCGCCAAAAGAATTAATGTTAGATGGTATTCGTGAGCTTGTGAAGATTGAACGCGATTGGATACCTTCTGAAAAAGGCGCATCACTATATATTCGTCCAACACTTATCGGCACCGAATCTTTTTTAGGCGTTCGACCAGCAGAAGAGTTTCTATTCTTTGTTATTTGCTCACCGGTAGGTTCTTATTACGCTGAGGGCTCTCAGCCTATCAAGATTTGGGTTGAAGAAAAATATGTTCGCGCCGCCCCAGGTGGATTGGGTGCCACTAAAGCCGGCGCTAACTATGCAGCGAGTTTGAAAGCCGCACTAGAGGCAAAGAAGAAAAATTTTGCCCAAGTCTTATGGCTCGATGTGACTCATAAATACGTCGAAGAAGTCGGCACGATGAATGTGTTTTTTGTGCTAGGTGATGAAGTCGTCACACCAAGTCTTAATGGCTCGATTTTGCCAGGTGGAGTTCGTGATTGTGTCATGACCCTGATTCAAAAGATGAATCTCAAGCTGACCGAGAGAAAAGTGAGCTTAGCTGAAATTATTGAGGCCCATAAAGTGGGACAGCTCAAAGAAGTTTTCGGGACAGGTACAGCGGCTATAATTTCTCCGGTTGGAGAGTTGGCTTCAAGTCACTTTCATATGAAGATCAATAATGGCGTTAAAGGCCAAGTGGCGACTCGTCTTTTTGACGAGATCAGTGCTATTCAATATGGCGATCAGCCTGATACTTTTGAGTGGACACAAAAGATTTAGGTTTGGGCTCTTAAATCTGGCAATAGCCCACTGTCTATAGTGGCAAACCTTCATCAATTGCGGCAATAGTTTCTTGCACTTTATCGGCAGTAATTTCAAGGCCTTTGATCATAGGGAGGCAATGCATAATTAAGGCCCCTGTTTTGGCGAGTGAATATAGCTCAGAGTTAATTTGATAAGATGCAAATGCCTTCAAGCGTACGGCAGATTCTTTTTCAAAACCCATGCTGGTCCAAACATCAGTGTAGAGTGCATGTGTTCCCTTAACGGCTACTTGCGGCGTCGAAAATTTCTTTATTCTGGCGCCACCAAGACTTGCTCTGAGATGGGCTCGGCCGAGGATTTCATCGTCGGGCTCAAAGCCCTTTGGGCAAGAGTAATGAACATCGACTCCGACATAAGGGGCTAGAAGTAAGAGCGAGTGAAGAACATTGTTGCCATCACTAATATAGGCAAGCTTTAAAACAAGAAGGAACTATAATGGCGACCTGGTCGTTCGATTCGCAAGCAGAAGGTATTCACGGCGAAGTCGAGCGCAGGCTTTTTGAGAAGATTGGCGAAGCGGTAGCGCCATCAGCCGTAGCGATACAAATATTAAAGGCAGAATCTGCTTTGGCGGCGCTTAATCAAAGCGTGATGAACGAGATTTCTTAATATCAGATCGGCCTTTTTTTTGTTTGAGGCGTCGTTCTTTCGAGCCTCGTGTGGGCTTGGTCTTTACGCGCTTTTTAGGAATAAAGAGAGCCGCTTGAATCATTTCGTTTAGCTTTTGATAAGCGTCCTTTTTGTTTTGTTCTTGATCGCGAAAG
>JAYVXS010000214.1:0-4332 GCA_043784965.1 Bdellovibrionales bacterium | reverse complement strand
CCTGCTTTGAGGTTGCCTCACTCAAAGGTCTCTCAAGCGCCAGGCCAGTCTGCGAATCAGCGATTTCACGACGAAACTGATGAAATATCCGGGTTAATTATTCGCCCTACTCTTCAGATCTTTTATTAAAATGTCGATAAAAATCTTAGCGGTTACTTCTCAATTAAGGAGTTTACTTGAGCGCATTAGATCGATATCAAAAATCAGGTGGATTCATGCAATTGCTTCAACTAATTGAAACCTGTGGAACACAAAAACAAGAGAAATTTCTTAATATGGTAAAAGAGGCGGACCCTAGGTGGAGTGAAGCCATTCAGAAAAAAATGCTGACCATGGATAAGATTTTAACTTGGTCGGATGAAGTGATTTCTGAGATAGCTGGGAGCTTGCAGGGTCTTACGCTAGCGATTGCATTTCACGGTTTGGGACCAGAAGCGCGCCAGAGATTTTATCGCACATTTAGCTTTTCACAGCGGAGAAAAATTGATGATCTCTTTGAAACCAATAAGCCTTCGGCGGCAGATATTGGCGCCGCCTATATTAAAATTTTTGTCGAAGTGAGAAGACTTATGCACGAGGGAGCTTTGCGCTCTGACAAGGTTGACCCAGAGGTCTTTGTTCCAGATGGGATTGAGGAAACCTTAAGGAAAGGTGCTGAAATGAGCATCGCCAAGCCAATTTTGGCCGTTGTAGCTCCCTCAGTAACAGCTAAAGTGGAAGAGGAAAAGGCGCCAGTTAAACACGAAGTAGTAAAGTCAGAGCTAGCAAAGCCCGAGCTAATAAAACCTGAGGCGTCCAAAGTAAATGGCGTCAATGTCGATGTCGAAGAACTCAAAGTCCTGCGCAAAAAAATTATTTTATTAACTGAAGAAAATAATTCGCTTAAGCAAGAAATTCAAAATCTAAAAATAAAAATCGAACAAATAAAGAAAATTGCAGCTTGATGATCCGTCGCGATCCTTAATCCGCAAGTTCCTCATGGAGAGCTTGCGGCGACCAAAACTGCTTATACTCTTCAATATAGCTCAATTTTTTAAGATCCTTAATTCGGTCAATATAGAGAATGCCATCGAGGTGATCGAATTCATGTTGCAGAACCGTAGCTAAAAAGCCATCAGCCTGAAGCTGTTGAATTTCAGCTTTTTCATTTAGGTACTTCACAAAAACGCCGCTGGGGCGAGCAACTGCGCCACGCAATTCAGGAACGGACAAACAGCCCTCCCAAAAAATTTGTTCATTAGTTTGAGTTATTTTTAATACGGGATTTACAAAAACCATTAGACCTTGCGCACCCATTTCGGGATACCTCTCATTGTCGGGCGCGAATTCAATCACTGATACGCGTACAAGTTCACCGACCTGGGGTGCGGCAATTCCCACGCCGTTTGTCGCGTGCATCGAATCGGTCATATCTACGATCAAATTGGTAAACCAATCTGAGAAAATCTCAGATTTGCTAAGCTCTCGCGATCTTTCGCGTAAGAGCGGATTTCCCATTCTTAAAATTTGTCGAACAGCCACAGTGTCTCCTTGTGCGATGATGATGAAGTTTGCTAGGCTTATCGCATGAGTGAAGAGCAGCATAACATCATCAAGAGCATTTTTTCAAAAAAAATGCTGATCATTGGTCTGATGGGCTTTTTTTCAGGAGTGCCGTTATTGTTGGTAGGCTCTACTCTTAAGGCCTGGCTAACAGAATCGAGCGTCGATCTTAGAGTTGTCGGCTTTTTTTCGCTGGTTGGGATTCCATATAGTTTTAAGTTTCTTTGGGCCCCGTTCATGGATTACTTCAAAATTTTTTCTTTTGGACGCAGGCGGAGTTGGTTGATTTTAAGTCAAATTTGTTTGGCGGCAAGTCTCGTCGGCCTGTCATTAACTAACGCCGGTGAATCCATTAAGCTGGTCGGTGCTTTCGCTATTCTTATTGCCTTTTTTAGCGCCAGCCAGGACATCGTGGTCGATGCCTATCGCAGAGAAATGTTGTCTTCTGAGGAGCAAGGCCTTGGCTCAAGCCTATATGTAAATTTCTATCGACTCGCAATGCTCTTTAGTGGTGGCATCGCTCTTTACCTTGCCGACCATATGCCATGGAGCCAAGTTTACCAAATCATGGCCGCTACTATGTTACTCGGCATTGTCCTAACATGGTTTTCGCCTGAGCCAGAAGTTGCCTATCAATCCAAGAATATTTGGGGTGCTTTTTTCGAACCACTTAAAGAGTTTTTTACTAGAAAAAATGCCTGGCTCATTTTAGCTTTTATTGTTTTTTATAAAGTTGGGGAGTCCATGGCGTCAGACATGACAACGCCATTTTTTCTTAAAATAGGTTTCAGCAAAACTGAAATTGCAGGGGTAGTTAAGTTTTTTGGCTTTTGGTCGACACTTGCCGGCGCCTTTGCGGGAGGTCTTTTACTCATTCGCATTCGCGCTGGTCGCGCCCTACTATTATTTGGCTGTCTACAAAGTATTGCGCTCTTGGGATTTAGCTTTTTGGCAATGAAGGGTCATGATGTTGGCTGGCTCGCCGTGGTCGTTACCGCCGAAAACTTCACTTCAGGTATGGCCACCACAGCGATGCTTGCCTTTATGGCCAACCAAAGCGACAAAAGATTTTCAGGAACTCAATATTCTTTACTCAGTAGTCTTATGAGTGTCCCGCGAGTTCTCGCCGGCAGCCTCACCGGAGTACTTGCTGTTCAACTCGGGTGGGTAAATTTTTTCATGGCGTGCGCCGCGATTACATTGCCCGGCCTATTGCTCATATTTCGTCTTGGCCGGATCGATCAGCAATACAAACTCTGAAGACTATAGAGCTCACCTCTTATAAAGGGGTCAAATAAATGGGTCAAAATGTTCTCTTTCTGGGGCCAAAAGGTATACCGCCAGTTAGCCTAAGCTCGCCAAGTGGCTTAAACCTTTAAGCTTGGATAAAAAAGTCGATTGGCTTGGCATTTGCTCAAGCAAGAAACTAAGAAATAGCTAAGTGCCCTGTCGCCAAAAGTCTTTTAGCAAGGAGCAAATCTGTTATCAATCTCAAGATAAATTGAACATTTTGATTATTTGTGAAGTGAGCATTTGAACTAATTTATTAACTAGGAGGAAATATGTATTCAACAAAAAATAATTTGCCCGAAGCCGGCCGGGTCAAGGTCATTGAGCTTTTAAACTCTTGTCTGGCGACATGCTTGGATGGAGTCATGAATGCCAAACAGGCTCACTGGAATGTTAAGGGCCCAAATTTTATTGCACTTCACGGGCTTTTCGATCAAATCTACCAAAGCTTTGGTGAATATACTGACCTAATTGCCGAGAGGGTGGTGCAGTTGGGTGGAATTGCCGAGGGAACCGCACAGTTTGTTACTAAAAAATCTTCATTAAAGGAGTACCCCGTGGTCATCAGCGATGGGCATGCGCATATTGAATATTTATCTGACACTTTGAGTGGTGCGGGAGGTCAGATTCGCAAAGCCATCAAATCCTGTGATGAGGTAAATGATGCGGATTCAGCAGATATCCTCACTGAAATTTCGCGGGGTCTCGACAAATATTTGTGGTTTGTTGAAGCACATCTTCAAGCCAAAAAATAGAGTCTGAAGATTCAAATAGAAAATTGGTTCGTTCGTAACGAACCATTTATGCTTGATAGTGGTAGTAAACTATGAGTAAAAATGATTTCAAAAGTATAAATTTTGATTTGCCCAACGAACTCAAAGCAGAGTATTTTTTCTCACTAGATTTTTTGGCTCACTATGATTTAGATGGCGTCTCTTTTTCGCAAAACGGAGTGGTGATTGCAAGCGATGGTCTGACCACTGAAGATGCCCCTTTGTCGCACAAAATGTCTTCGCGATTTCGCATCAGATCTCCATCGCGGTCAGAAAATTTTAAGCGAGCGATGAGGTAATATTTCCACAAAAAATTATTTAGCCTGATGAGCGGTCATCGGGCTTTCGCCGGACTTAATTTGCCCGGCTTATTGCTCATATTTCGTCTTGGCCGGGTCGATCAGCAATACAAACTCCGCGTGTTGGGCTGATGCTAAAAATTATTTTGTTCGAACGCGAAATAAATCTAAATTGATACAAGCTAAAACTTCGGATTTTGAAGGCTCAACTGTCTTAGTCACTCGAGCAGTAAGCTCCTTTCGAATATCAATCATTGTTTCATACGAAGTTGTCATCGGCCCAGTAAAAAAGAGTTCATTCTCAGCCAAACTATCAAAGCTTTCAATTGCCTTGAGGCGCCAGCTTCGATGATGATTTGCCACCAAAGTTGATTTCGCGTCAAGGTGAGTACGCTGTATTCCCATCTTGATCTGGCCATCACTTTTAA
>JAYVXS010000213.1:0-13603 GCA_043784965.1 Bdellovibrionales bacterium | reverse complement strand
CATTTTTATCGCGCTTAATTTCTTTAAAAATTGCAGTCACCAGCTCGCCTAACACTTGAGCGCTCAGAAATGTTGGCGTTCCTCCACCCAAGTGCAACTGTTTAAGACTCTGATTACGCATTTCTGGCACTAGCGCCAAATAGCTATGGAACTCTTTTAGAATTAAATTTTTATATGGTAGTTCACGTTTATGATCTTTGGTAATTGAAGTATTGCAGCCACAAAATGTACAAAGCGTCTCACAAAACGGAATATGCAGATACATCGACCAGCTCAGCTCAGCTGTTTGAAATGACTTATTTAGCTCGCGAATCCACTGCTCGGTTGTAGGGCTGTCAGTCCAATAAGGTACGGTCGGATAGCTGGTATAGCGCGGGGCTGGCACATCATACTTTTTAAAGAGCTCCTTATAATTCATCTAAAAACCTCTCGTATCACTTTAATGAAAGCTCGTACATTTGCTTCGGGAGTGGCTGGTAAAACACCATGGCCAAGACCACAGACCCATCCGGCCCGCTCCACATCTGAGAGCTTGGTAAAGTCATTAACAAATCGATTCAAATAAATTAAAAATTCTTTCTCTGACAAAAATAGCAGTGACTGATCAAAATTTCCCTGCACGAACCCATGCTTAGTTAACTTTAACAGATCAGGTAAATGCCAACGATGATCCACCCCTATACCCGCGAATCGATGAGACTCAAATAAACTATGCTGCAAATGAGCGGCTTGAATATTCTTGCCGTAATAGCCGATTTTATGATGGAAATTAGCCGCTAATTTTTCTAGTTGCGGAACAACATCGAACTTAAAAACCTGGGGTGAGAGTTCTCCAGCCGCCGTATCAAGAATCATGACGATTTCGGCGCCTCCGGCCAATTGCAGTTTTATGTTCTCAATTAGAATTGGCACCAAAATATCGCAAAAAAGCTTAAACATATTGATGTTCTTTTTAGCAATATGAAGTTCGCCTTTATGTCCACCCTCCATCGCATAGGCAAAAAGAGTCCAGGGCCCACCGACAAATCCGATTAGGCTCTTATCCTCGGGCAATCTCTTCCGTGTCTCAAGCATCGCTTCTTTTTGAAACTCAAGTGCGGGCATGGCGCGCTCAACCGTTAGCAACTCTTTCATCCGGCCCGGCTCAAGGTGCCAACCAAGTTTGGGTGCCGGATCATAGGTAAGGCCCATGCCCATGGCTTCAAGCGGAAACAACAAATCACTAAATAAAATAGCTATATCGAAATCAAAATCAGCAATGGGGCCAAGGGCCACTTCTGCAGCCAATTTCGGATCTTTACATAAGTCAATAAAAGAATGTTTAGCCCGAAGAGCTTGATAATGCTGATGATAGCGCCCCGCTTGACGCATAAACCAAATTGGCGGCGTCTTTTGCGGAATTTTTTTTAGTGCATTTTGAAATCTAATATTACTCATGAGCTTCCTCGTTTGTAAGGGCTTAATTTTTCACTTTAGCTGACCACTGATAACCAACACCTCGAACCGAACGTATGACCTCATCACTACCGTCACCGAGAGCTTGGCGCAATCTTACAATTGTATTATCGACCGTTCTATGCGACGGGAATTTGTCTTCACCCCAAATTAAATTCAAAATTTCATCTCGACTCAAAATTTTTGGCGCACTTTGAATCAAGAGCTTCAATAGTTCAAAATCTCGCTTCGCAAGTAACTCTTCTCGACCGTCCTCGTGCTCAATACTTTGAACAGAAAAATGAATCGTCTTTTTATTGACCACTAATGTTTCTGATCGTGAATGATTATCGAGAACATGTTTTACCCGCATGAGTAGTTCTTTTAAATGAAATGGCTTAGGTATAAATTCTTCGGCCCCTAATTCATAGCCTTCGAGTCGGTTTTCGGCAGTGTTCATAGCCGTCATGAATACGATGGGGGCCGCACTCTTCTTGCGAATATCTTTGGCGAGATCAAAGCCTGATCCGTCTGGCAGTCCTAAATCTAAAATAATCAAATGAAACTTTTTTGTCTCAAGACTCTGTTTGGCCTCGAGAATACTTTTGCACCAATCCACATCATAGGCTTCTTTTTGTAAGCGCTCATAAAGCGTTTCGCCTAGACCAATATCATCTTCAACAAAAAGAATTTTCTTTGCTTCTGGGCTCACGCGAGCCTTCCAGGTAAATGGACTGATACTAAAAAACCCTTATCTAAACTTTTGAAGTCCAGATAGCCACCCATACGCTTACATAAACTCTTAACCAAGTATAGCCCAATGCCCGTACCGCTTGTACTCGAATGCCTGACAAATAGGTCGGCTAATAGCCTCTCTTTACCATTGAAACCATCACCATTGTCTCTAAAATCAACCTGCACCATAGTGGCACTGGATGCTTTACACAAAATCTCAATTTTGCTTGCATGCCCATGGATGATTGCATTTTGAATGATATTATTACAAATGCTTTCAAGCGCTCTGGCATCAGCTTTAAGCGTGCAATCATTTTTTACTTCAATGGCTAGTTCAGTCCATTGTTGCCTCATGCGATCAACTGATTTTCTAAACGACAAATCTTCGAAAAAAAATTGATTATCGCCATCTTGTGCTAGGCTTAGAGAATTATTGAGTTGAAGCTCCAGCCGCACCGTATCCCTGATAATTCGCCCGGCAATTCGCCCGACAATTTTTTCGGTATATTTACTTTGATGATCTTTTAAGTCCTCTTCAAGTGCTTCGGCCTGAAGACGCAATGAAGCCAGAGAGGTTTTCAAATCATGAGTGAATGCGGCAAAAAAAGTTTGAACTTGCTTGGCCCGACTAATTTCAACTGAAATATAGTAAAGCAGCGAGATGCCACCAATGAGTAAAAGTGCAAATAAAAAGCCCCCTTCACTCATGAGCATACGGTGCTGGCGCAAAATATCTTGCGCCGATGCGTTCTGCAAAGCCGCTATTTTATCGAGCTGTTTCAAACCAAAAAGCAACCACCAGCCGGCAAGTGCCAGACTAAGAGAAAGCCAAATGAAGACCGCAATCAGTTTAAAGGATGGCAATCGTCTTTTTAAAAGATTCGAATTTTCAGTCATATTGCTTTCAGCGCGGTTTTCAATCTCATCAGACACTCATCCAAGATACTCTCAGTGTGTGCATAGCCCAAAAAACCCACCTCATAACCACTGGGAGCCAAATAAATATTTTGCTTTAAGGCGGCATGAAAGATGCGTTTAAAGTTTTCGGCATGATCTTTGTTAATATCTTCATACTTACGAATCGTAAATCCCAGATCTGAATGCATCCAAAATATCGAATTCTGATGAATGACCTGCATCGGGCCCACATACTCCCGCAAAAGTTTTTCAAGCTCACCCGTAAAGCGCTGAGTTCTTTTCTCTAAAACTTGATGGACCTTTTCTCTTTCCACTTTTTTAAGGGTCGCAAGGCCAGCTCTCATGCCAACGGGATTGGCGCTCAAGGTACCGGCCTGGTAGACCGGACCGCTCGGCGCCACATAGTCCATGATGTCTTTACGGCCGCCATAGCAACCTACCGGAAAGCCCCCGCCGATGACCTTACCATAGGTCACCAAATCTGGTTGAATCCCTAAGATTTCTGCCATGCCTCCCATGGCAACGCGAAAGCCGCTGATCACTTCATCAAAAATAAGCAGCACCGAATTCTTTCGGCAGACCTCAGCTATTTTATTCAAAAATTCTTTTCTCTGCAAGAGCAGTCCATAATTCGCCGGCAATGGCTCAATAATAACCGCTGCAAGACTGGATTTATTTTTTTCGACAATTTCAACAAAAGCAGCTTCATCGTCGAGCATAGACACCAGGGTTTCTGCTGCTGTACTCTCACTAACTCCGGCACTATCACTGGCTGCAAGTCCGGCGAGTCCACTCCCGGCTTTCACAAGAAGCGAGTCAACGTGTCCGTGATAGCATCCCGAAAATTTCAAAATTTTATTTTTCTTAGTAAAGCCACGTGCCACTCGAATTGCACTCATCACCGCCTCAGTACCTGAACTCACAAAGCGAAGCCTCTGAACCCATGGCAGACGTGAGGTCATCCATTCAGCCAACTCGAGAGAATAGGGCTCACAAGCACCAAAACTCCAAGCCATCCCAATCGTTTCTTTTACGACTTCTAAAACCTCATCATCAAGATGACCCAAAATCAGCGGGCCAAAACTCTGACAAAAATCAATATACTTTTCGCCCTCAACACTTGTTAAGTGAGCTCCTTTTGCACTTTTGAAAAAAATCGGAGTTCCACCAACGCTTTTGAAAGCTCGAACCGGAGAATGCACTCCCCCTGGTGAAACTTTTAAGGCCCGCTCAAAGAGTTCGCTTGATTGCATCTTCACTGTTGCCTCCGTAGGTGTCTCTGTAGGTGTCTCTGTAGGTGTCACTGTAGATCTCTCCATAGGAATTCTCAAACGACTTGTTTGAGCCAATCCTCAAAGCTTAAACATATTCTGAGATGAGCATCACTGCCAAGACACTTTTTAATATGATCAAAGCTATGACCCGGACCGCAAAAGTGCCAAGCCTTTTTGATCTCAGGATAACGCTGCGAAAGAAAATCAAAACCTGATCCACTACTCCAGAAAAAATGCGTGATTTGCCTTAAATCAAGCTGAACTTTTAGGTCAAGCTCAAGAGGCTTCAAATGATAAGTTGAAACCACATTCATATCAGGGTTTTGAAAACCCTCGTCGTGAGTTAACTTTGTCCACCTGAAATTAAGCCCCAACTCAGGCTGATAAATTTGAGCCAGGACCTCTAATCTGCAATCTTCGTTTTCACCCAAGGATTCGGCCGAACCGTTTATCCAGACCCCTCGCTTTGCCAATTTGCTCCAAGTCTTAAGGCCTGATGTCCAAATAATTTGCTGGTCAGAGGCGCTGAAATTCTCAGGCAAAGCCTGCTCCCTAGTTACCCATAAATGGGGCTCTTTAAGAGCCTGTGAAATTTGCGGACTGCTGTGCTTCACGCGCTCAAAAAATACCTGCTGTTTTAAGCTCGTTGGAAACACGCATTCTAGAGACCTTGCCTTATCAAAACTTGGATTTTTTTTGAGTCGAACCGAGTCTAAAATCTCGCCTTTATCGGTGAGTCCTCTTAAAAAGCAGACCTCTCCGAATTCACGTTTCAAGACGCTGACGCCAATCTTTTGATGGCAGCCACCGCCATATTGAGCCAGTATTTCACGCTCTCGCTCGACGTTTTGAAAACATTCCGGATTGTGAATTTCTGCCAGAACGCTCTTCCATGGAGAATTTTTTTTCGCCTCTATTGCCAGCGCACCCTGGGCAGCTGCACTCGGATTGATCGTAAGCGGCAGGCACATCCAACGGCATTTTCTTAAGATTTCTTTGATTTCATTTTGACTTGCTAAATATTGCGGATCATCGGTGGTGAGCAATCGATCAAGGGCCGCCTTTGCAACAATCAGAGCGTCAACGTCTTCGCTAATCAATTTTTTAAGTCGCGTTAGGATATTCCCACGTACATTTAAAAACTGACTTTCAGCTATTTCACACGGAAAATAGTCTTTGAAAAAACCCAACAGATTATACGCTCTTCTCGGCGAGGAGGTTAAAATCTTCAAAGTTTTGGAACTGACTACCGAGCTCATGTGTTCGGATTTAAACAGAAAAAGATCTCGTTGATCTGATCTTAAAAGGCTTGCAACTATCTCGGTATCGGCTTTTTTTTCAATTGGCAAATCCTTCCAGGAATGAACTACTAAATCTACTTTTTCACTTACCAGATCTTGATAAAAGTCTTCAGTAAAGACTCCCTTTTCAGGCATTTTCCAAAGTGGATCACTTTGATTTTGGTCACCCAGCGAGGCACGAAAATGAAATTCAATCTCGATCTCCGGAAATTTTTTATGAATTGCTTTGGCAACGGTTTCGGTTTGAAGTCTTGCTAAATCACTTTGTCGCGAGGCAATTTTAAGCTTAGAAAGCTTTTTTGAAATCCCCATTCCTAAGCTTTGATACGGGACTCACCCACTACCGCCAGCGCGACTTGCTTGAAGGCCTGTCTTGATGCTGCCACTGATAATTGATGTGTATATCCGGCACTCATATCATCCCATCCGAAAGGACGATGCTCCACTGCTTGTGAACGAAGCTTCGTAATCTGTTCGATCATCGCAAGAGCTAAGTCTTTGCGAGCTTGAATAAACTCACTGTTCTCACTTAAAACATTCATAAATTGAGACAATGATTTGACCCCGCACTTAGAAACCAATTGCTCTTGATTCGAATTGTGCCTGAGATCAAAAATTTGCTTAAGCTTTGGCGAGTTTTTAATGAGCTCATGAATATCTGCAACTTTCATTGGAGCGGCTACAACTAAAATACCTTCAAAAGTCCCAACTTCACTCAAACTATGCCAATTTATTTTTACATTTTTAAACTTTTTTTGCGCAAGTTCCAAATTTCTCACATGAAGATGCAAGTCAGTTCCATCTTTTGCAATCCATGGCAAGATTTCTTCACAAAGATGACCTGCGCCAACTATATGAACCTGTGTTTCATTTAGACGTTTTACTTCTTTTCTTAACAAGCTGCCATAGGACTGGCTACCCAGATCGCTCAAATGGGTGGACCTCACTCTTTTGACATCCTCAAGCATAGCTTGAATGAATTTCTTAAGTTCAATTCCAAAGTGAGAATTTGGATAGTCAAATTTTAAGGCTACATTCTTAAATTGGCCCAAAATTTCAGTTTCACCAATTAGCGAAGAATGAAGGCCACAGATGACTTCAAGTAAAAACTGATAAGACTTTTCGCCCTCAATGATCTCGTCACTCGCATTGAGCGACCAGGTGTGCAATTCGTCTTTTGGACCGAGGATCATATTTCGCATACAGGTTTTAAGTTGAAACCAATCTTGCTGAACCCATGGCTGAGCCTTCGTTTCACCCATACGAACATAATCGTCTTCGATTGCTTTACGTTGAATGAGAACAAAACCCTGTAGCATTTACTTAGAATAACTAAAGAAAGTCAAATTTGTGTCACGGTTTTGTCATCAATTAGGTCTTTGGTAGTCTTTGCTTAGATCTTTGGCTAACTGGATCATTGCCAGATTTCATCTGAATGAAACTGTCTAACATTTTGACAAATATTCTCTGGGAGAGAATATATTCGCATTCCAAGAATTGTCTGTAAATTCGCACATAACTTGCAAATTATTCTTTATATGAGATTTAACGCAACTTCGACAGTTGGAATATGCAAGAGCTTTATCAATCATTTCAAAATGATTTAAAATTACAAATTCGGGCCAGGTCATTTTTAAGCTTGGGGGAATGTTTTCAAAACCCTTAGCCCGGATATTTCATCAGATTTCTGTTGCTATCGCCGCTTCGCTAGTCTGGGCGCTTCGCTCCTGGCGTTTTCGAGACCTTTTCACTGCGACAACCTGCTTTGAGGTTGGCTCACTCAAAGGTCTCTCAAGCGCCAGGCCAGTCTGCGAATCAGCGATTTCACGACGAAGCTGATGAAATATCCGGGCTAGATAATTTGCCTCCAGCGCTAGAATTTTTTTCAATGACAACTATATGATTTGGCGGAACTCCATTTGCAATGAATGTCCTCACTGCACCTAAAGCAGAAACTCCTGCTCCCACCACAACAATGCTATCGTTTTTTACATCAAAACGCTTTTGCTGAAAAAGCCCGGGTTAAAGGTCTTTTTCCTAAGGTTCGCGCATTGCAGGTGTATTTTACTGGCAAAAAGGAATATGTGAACCAGCATGGCGTTGAATGCATGAATGTGCTTAAACTTTTATGTGAGTTAGCATAAGCTTTCGGAGAACTGAATATGATTTTATCCAACGACTGCAAGTTTACGGAGCAAAGGACGGCAATGCTTATTGTTAACTTAATGAAATTTCGTAATAAATCTAAATTTAAACCAGGATTGTTGGTAATTCTATTTATATTCGCAATTGCCCCAGACCTTGGTCGCGCCGTTGTACATAGCAAAAAAATCTTACGCAAATCTCACTCAACAAAACATAGCCGCAACTCAAGCCAAGTGGATTCAATTGTTGTAAATCTCATTTCTGAAATTGAAGCCAGACCTTTGCGAATCCAAACCAATGTAGAAAGTTCTGAAAAACAAACGCTTTCTGCTGAGCCAAATAAAGCATCATGGCTTCAACAACTTTATTTGGCAAATTTAGTCGAAGCTTCAAAAATAACGGCACTACTTTCAGATAAACTTTTGCAGAATCGAGTTTTTGAACACTATCTTTTGAGCCAGTCTGAGCATTTTTTACTTCACACGATTGGTCTGAAAGAATTCTTACTCAAACATCATTTAGTTGATTCTGAAAACAAATTGATTCCAAATACAGATACTTTCGAAGAAGCTTTGGCTCTAGAATTTCCGAATGGTTTTATTGTTCGTCCAGCCTTAGGTGTAGCCCCGCTCGAGAGAAATCATGGATTATTTGCCACGAGCGATGATTTTTTAAAAGAAATTTTTAGACCACGCAATAGTCTCTATCATTCAAGCACCCTGTATCGAAAAATAAAGAGCCATATTATTAATGCCGTGGCTAGTGGCGAAGCCATTGTTTTGCAAGAGGACTTTGCAAAAGCCTTTCAATCCAAACAGCATTTGAAAAGCAAATTTTATGAACGCGTTCGTATCCATACTTTTGAAAATAAAGTGGTCAAAAATGCAGTTCCAAAGCTTTGGGTTAACAAACGAAACTTTGAGGTTGGCGAAGATCAAATTGAAAAACTTGAAAACTTTGTACAAGAATTTTTAGATGCTCTCCCTAATAGTCTTACGACGCGACAAGCCTGGAGCCTCGATGTTGCCTTGCTTGATAATGGAGAAATCAAAATTCTGGATGTCGTCACCAACCGAGGGCTCAAAAGCTCTTGGACTTCTTATTTGGACGAGCCAAAAATTATTGGCGCTTATACCCGCCACTTACATTCCCATTTGGATATTGAATTTAGCGGCTGGAGCGGCATCCTCTTTCGATCAAATCTAGCCAACTATGCAAATTATTGGCAGCTCAAGAAAAACCGCACTAGCCGCATAGGTTCATCGCAAATAATGAGCTCCCTGCCTCCTTGGCCATTCTAGTCGAGTGTCCGCGCAACTAATCCGCAATTGTATCATCAGCATTCTCGCGCCGCGATCTGGCGCAAATCTTCGAGCTGAAAAAGAAAGTCTATCTATTTTCATAAAGTGTTCTAAAATCAATTTGTCTTAAAACAGTATTTAGCTCAAGTTTTACATGCTTACTGAGGTAGATTGAATTAATCTGCATTTATAATAGAGTTAAATTTAATAAGGAGAGTTAAATGACCAATCAGGATCCAAAGAATTTTTCAAGACGAGATTTTCTCGCAAAAGCGGCATTTGTCTTGCCGCTTGCAAGCGCTTCACAGATGCTAATTGGGCCGCTGGCCTGTGCGGCTGATGAAATGGTTTCTGAAAAAGATCCAACAGCGAAGGCATTAGGATTTACACTTGATGCGTCGAAAGTGGATCTCAAAAAATGGCCAAAACGTGCGGGAGCAGAAGGAGCAAAACAATTTTGTTGGAATTGCGCTTTGTACCAAGCTAAAGATGCAAAAGATCCGAAAAAAGATGCAACAGCCGCATGCCTTATACTAGCTGGAAAAAAGGTCAAGGCTACTAGCTGGTGTAATTCTTGGGCACTGAATCCTAACGTGAAAATCTAACTTTTAAAAAGGGGTACGAATGAACTTATCAAGATTAATATCAAGCGCATTTAGCATACTGGTTCTTTGCCTGATCGTAAAATCTAGCTTTGCGACTGAAATTCCGGTGAGTCTTTCGGCAAACGAAAAGGCTTTCCTAACAGTTGCTTCAGTTAAAATCACGCCAACTGCGGATATTACTCCGCTTATCTCACCTTGCTTGTTAAGCCTAGCCGAATGCCCAATTGAGCTTCCTCGAGGACAAATTGTGCTGCCGAGAAGCGGCATCGGCGACATCATTGCAATTGGAGAAAGTCTTTGGAAAATCGTAGAGGCCGGAAAGCCTTCGGCCCACATTGTTTCAAACTCAGTGAGTGCTCTTCCTCGAGAGAATCCTCACTGGACTTTATTGACCAATTGGCAAGGTCCGATGGTTAAAGGCTATCATATGGAAGTCGTCAATAAACTGGGAATTAAAGTGGTATCGATGGACTATAAAATTATCGCTTACTATGGTGGAAAATGGAAGGGCAAGGGCCAATACCTCACCAATCTCACGATGATTTCAGATAATGTATCGGTTGCTTGGGGATATGATTTGCGAGCAACTGCCGAATTAATGGATTTAATCAATACTGCAGACAGCGAGAATCCAGTACCAGGCTGCACTATGCAAATGAAATGGAAGACCGACACCGCTGTTCAGCACCGCGAAGGCTCTCATGCTGTCTTCATAAAAGGTGACGGCAGCGCAAAGGATTTGAACTGATAAATTGCCCCCGTAATTTTTGCCATTGCAACTCAGTTTGTTAAACACTGAGCTGCAATGGCAAAAATTACGGGGGTTGTTCTAATTAAGCAAAGTAGTTTAGAAGCAGCGGCAACTGATCTCGGTTTTTCTGTGTCGGTGTCAGCTATTGGTTAGATTACATTTGTCTTGCACGTTTATCAACTGCAAGAGCTGCTTCGCGAACAACCTCACTCAAGGTTGGATGCGCATGAAAACTTCGCGCAAGATCTTCTGAAGAACCGCCAAACTCCATGGCAATGACTGCTTCAGATATCATCTCTGAAGCCCTTGGACCTAAAATGTGCACCCCCAAGATACGATCGGACTTTGCATCAGCTAATACTTTTACCATACCCTCAGTACTACCCAGTGCTTTGGCCCGACCATTTGCCGAAAACGGAAAGCTCCCCGAACGATAGTTTATCCCTTGCGCCTTAAGCTCCTCTTCAGTTTTTCCAACACTTGCAAGCTCTGGCCATGTATAGACAACACCTGGCACCGTCTCATAGTTTACATGGCCTTTGCCACCAGCCAGAGTCTCTGCGACCGCAACGCCTTCTTCTTCGGCTTTGTGGGCAAGCATCGGCCCTACCACGACGTCGCCAATAGCATAAATATTTGCAATATTGGTTTGCAAATGGGCATTCACTTTAATTCTTCCGCGCTCGTCTTTTTCAACGCCTAGCTTTTCGAGTCCCAATCCATTAGAAAATGCCTTACGGCCCACAGCTACCAGACAAATATCGCCGCTAATCTCGCCTGTTTTTTTATCAGTAGCTTCGTACTTTACCGATACTTTGCCGCCCGCAACCTCTACATTCTGAACCTTGGTGTCGAGCAGAAATTCAATCCCTTGCTTGCTCAAAATCTTTTGCAACTGCTTAGTAAGCTGAGCGTCCATTGGACCGCAAAGCTTTGCAGTGGCTTCTATGACAGTCACTTGCGCGCCAAGGCGCTGCCATACCGAACCAAGCTCTAATCCGATGACCCCACCACCAATGACTATCATCTTTTTGGGAACCTCTTTAAGCGACAAAGCCTCAGTTGAGGTGATTATTTTTTTGCCATCAAATTTCGCAAACGGAAGCTCAATCGGCACACTACCTGTTGCCAGCATCACATATCTTGTTTTTAAAATTTGGCTTTCGCCATTTGATGATTTGACTTCAACTTCAGTGGCTGATCGAAGCGATCCCACCCCTTCGAATGAAGTGATTTTATTTTTAGCAAATAAAAATTTAATTCCATCAGTTAATGACTTAACGATCTTCTCTTTACGTAGAAGCATCTGTGAAAGATCAAGCTCAACTTTCGAAAGCTTAATACCGTGATCGGCAAACTCATGCTGAGCTTGCACATAATGCTCACTCGATTCAAGAAGGGCTTTCGAAGGAATGCAGCCCACATTCAAGCAGACGCCACCAAGGGCTTTATCTTTCTCGATTACTGCTGTCTTAAGCCCAAGTTGAGCCGCACGAATCGCACCTGTATAACCACCTGGCCCGCTACCGATCACAATGAGGTCAAAATTCAAATCTGATTTTGCTTCAGCCATTTTTATATTTCCAATAAAATACGTGTTGGATCTTCAAGGCATTCTTTTATTTTTACCAAGAAGGTAACCGCCTCTTTACCATCAATCATTCGATGATCATATGACAAAGCTAGGTACATCATTGGTCGAATTACAATTTGCTTATTAACAACCACCGCACGCTCTTCAATTTTGTGCATGCCTAAAATTGCACTTTGCGGAGCATTTAAAATTGGCGTCGACATAAGCGATCCGTAGGTGCCACCATTTGAAATGGTAAAGGTTCCATTAGATAAATCATCAATCGAAATTTTGCCGTCCTTTGCCTTCAATGCGTAATACTTAATGGCAAGCTCAATTTCAGCAAGTGACATTTGATCAGCATCTTTCAATACCGGAACGACCAAACCCTTTTCAGTACCAACTGCGACACCAATATTAAAAAAGTTTTTAAGCAATATATCAGTACCTTCGATACTGCCATTTGCCGGAGGACAACTTTTCAATGCTTCGATAGAGGCTTTGACGAAAAATCCCATGAATCCTAAAGACACACTATACTTTTCTTTGTAACGATCTTTATATTTTTCACGAAGCTCTAATATGGCCGTCATATCAACTTCGTTAAAAGTCGTAAGGATCGCGGCCGTATGCTGAGCTGCTACCAAGCGCTCAGCTGTGCGCTTGCGAATACTCGTCATCGCGATTCGTTTCACTTCATGAGGCCCTAGATTTTTTGCCTTTACTGGATAGGCCATCGGAGCGCTTTTTGCTGGCCCACTAGTATTTACATTTGCGCTTGTCGCCCCTAGTCCATTGCCGCCAGAAGGCGGCGCATGTGTAGCTGCGGTTTCAACATCGGCCTTGGTGAGTCTTCCGCCGCGACCAGTGCCTTGAACTCCAGCTGGGTCAATTCCCTTTTCATCCACCACTCTCCGCACGGCTGGACTTAAAATATTTTGCAACTCAGAATTCACTTTTGCGCCTGAGCTACTTGCCGCTGCAATGACCGGGCTTGAATTTTCAGAAACAAAATTCTTAGTAGAAGTTGAATTTTTTGGCGCTGGTTGCCCAGCCGTTGCGACGCCTTCGGTATCAATGACCGCAACCGTGGCGCCGATTTTAACAACATCACCGGCCTTAGCACTTATTGTGATAACCCCATCACTTGGTGCGATGACCTCAACACTTGCTTTGTCGGTCTCAAGTAATAAAATCACTTCATCACGATTAACATATTCGCCAGATTTTTTAGTCCATTCGCCTATAGTGGCTTCGTTAATACTCTCACCGACTGCTGGGACTTTAATTTCAGCTTTCATTTTGTTCTCCCCACTTGAGATGTTTTATCCTGCATATTCAACGCCTGATCATAAGCTGCTTGCACAAGCTCGGCCTGCTCAAATTTATGAACTTTTTCAGAACCCGTCGCTGGCGAGGCTCTCTCGGTACGACCGGCATAACTAAGGCTTGCATTGAGCTCAAGGCTAGTTAAAAGCTCAGTCAACCTGGGCTGCATGAATGTCCAAGCACCCATATTTTTGGGCTCTTCTTGGCACCAAACCAATTTTTTAAGCTTGGTATACG